>JAATGW010000406.1 GCA_015654495.1 Chitinophagales bacterium | reverse complement strand
TAATTACCCAAATTTGGCTGCTATTTTATACACTACATTTTAAAGCCTTCAGAATAGTTTTCTGTGCGTTGGAAAGGGTGACCACTTTTGAAAATTTTTGACGGGTTGCGGAATGCAATAAATTGACTTTATAAATCCCATGCAAATCATTTAATATTTCCATTGGAGAGGTACTGATCCTGGCACATCTGAATTTTATTAGTGACAATATACACATGGACAGGTAGCAGATTTTTATGTGAGCGCTTATGCGTTTTGGCATCCACAGCCTTACGGGATGAAGCTGGACATCTCCCTTCATGGTTCTGAAACTCCTTTCCACTACATCTTTATCAAAATACTTTTTTACAACCTCATTCGGCTTTAATTTACTATTATGAAAAATTAATGAATACCCTACAAACCTGACCTCGTCATCTGTTGCTTCATCTGCCAGCATCTTATCCCTCTTTAGCGCTTCATATTTGGGATTGTATATAATAATTATTTTACCAAAGAGAAAGGGCTGCTCCTGTACATATACAAATGTATTTTTCAGGGATACCTGATTTTTAGCTGTGTAAAGTTTATCCCTGTCCATTTTGCTCAGAATATCTTTTTTTATCCCGATAGATTGTTTAACGCCAACAATCATGGTCATCTTCAGCTTATGTAAATCTTCCACATTGCTTTCGCTATAAAAACCCCTATCCATTACTATGGTATTGATGCCCCTTTGAGCCATCGTGATCATCAGGTCTTCCAGGATTTTAATATTGGAAATATTGCCGTTATACGATTTATGAAAAATGGGGAACCCGTTTTCAAAACTTACGCCTAATCCAATCTGGATGAGTTTTGATACTTTCCCATCCTTGCCTTTGCGGACAGAGCTGCCGTCATGTTTACCATTGTAATAAGTATCAGTTACATCAAGTACATACGACTTATTGTCGGAGGAATCTATTTTTTTCCAATAGTCAAAAATGCTTTGCTCAACCTTATTAAAATCACATTCGTCCAGATAGTCCAATGCATTGTATAGCATCTCTATTGTTAACTCAGTTACTCCAAGCACTTCTTTTATGGTGGAATGTTCAATCCATTTAGATACTCTTAAAATACTGGTTCTGCAAATCAGATGGGCGATCAGAAGCCCTATGATGGACTTATGATGTTTGCCCAGCAGGTAATTCAAATTTAATTCCAGACATAATTGATGCAATACCTTTATGTCTGCGTATTGTTTGACATTTTCTACACCAATTTTATTGATATCCACTTTCTGAACAGCAACCCCATTTTCCTCCTTACCCACATATTCCAAAACCCGCTGTTTGACCTTTCCCTCCTCACGGTAGGATTCAACTTTAGCCAGATAAATGGCATCTCCTTTTTTAATTCTTCTGATAAAAGCCATGTGGTGTATATATTATACACTACAAAGTAAACCATAGAAATTCAATCCACAAAAAAAATCCTTATCTGACGAGTACTTGAGGGGCATAATAGGTGTAGTGTATAAAACCTATGCTAAATTTGGGTAATTAGGGTCTGCTGTTTATAAATGAAAATAGCTATGGACAAGGCTTTGGCAAGGATTTTTGATAAAAGGTGCCGTCAGTCTAGTCCCCGGCTCCCGTGGAGCCTCCTGTTTGTAGACAGTCAATTTTTCAGACAAACGGATTGATCGCTCCGACAGGGGCGTCCTGTAGAATGAAGTTTGCTCCCGTTTTCACGAAGGCATAAGGGTAAAAATTGACGGTCACAATATTTTATTCCGGAACAATTGACCTGCACGGGACGCTCCTGGGACTTTTGAACACCTCGCAGGTCTTAAACCTCGGAGGTCTTTGCCCCCAAGGTTGACACAAATTCTTATGGTCACCTGCTATTAATCTTTACCACCTTCCCTTCGACCTGAAATCTGTTTTTGATTTCATCCACCAATGCCGGCCGTCGCGGATTTGTGGAGTATTTTGCTATCAGCTCGTCAGCAAGAGCCGTTATCCGCCCCGTTTCCTGAGGAATATCTTTGGCAATTCCTGCCATCGCTTTGGCCAAAGCAGCATAACCACTCCTGTTGTTTGAATTTTCAGCATCAATACGAAGCAAAGGAATATAATGAGTAACTAATCGCTTGGCGAATACCGGGAAAAGATGATCATGATATTGTAACGCGGTATTTAGTGAATTTGCCTTCTCTACAAGTTCCATTAACCGGTCCCCATATCCTTCCTCTATATATATTGGTGCAAGTTCATCAAGATAGTCCTCCGCACGAACAGCCCAGCTATTGTGTTTTTTGGATTTCTGTTGTTTTTCCAGGCGGGCAGTGATTCTTTTTATTTCGGATTCAATCACATTTGTCCATTCCTCAGCCGTGAAAGTTGATTTCCAGATACGATAGTGATCAACCGACATCAAGTGATCCGAAAAACACAGTTCCTTCGCATATTTTCTGATCGACGGAACATCTTTTTCCAGTTGCGCAATCCGAAGTAATTCTGCTTTCCAGTGATCTACCGTTCCCGGGTGATCTTTTTTTTCTGCATTCACAATACCATCCTGAATAAGCCTTTTTGCTTCAGTGAAATTTTTTATCTGAATTGCTTTTTTTACTTCTTCCATTCGCAATTCAACAACATCGAGATTGGACCGGATCAGTTTTTCTGCTTCATCAACACGACCCGATTGCTTTAACAACTCAACTTTCCGCTCTAGAAAATAACCCGAAAAATAATCAGAATCCGATTTCGACGCTGAACTGATCTGATGATCAAAAAAAAGGATCAAATCATTTTCACGGGAAAGTTGAAGGGACAATGTTTCTGCAATTTCCACCAACGGATAACCGATATCCCCATAGTCGAAATACAATGAATTGTTCAGTTCTTTAACAATGAAATCGAAAATCTCTTCTTTCAGACCAATTGCTTCTGTAGCAGCGCTTATTTTTCCCAGAAAATCAATGATACTGAAAATCGTATCTGAAATATAAGCGCCGGAATCATCGGAATAACCTATTGTTTCGGTAACCGGATGCAATATTGCTTTGACTAGTTTGAATGCGTCAGCAAAATTCTTTTTCACCACTTGTTGCATGCCGGTGTTCAACAACTTTTCTACTTCCGCGGAAAGCGACTTGCTTTCACGATAATAGATAAATCCACTGCCCGAATACTTCCTGATTAATTTCTCAACAACCTGACGATATTTTTTTTCAATATCTGCATCCGGAATTTTTTCTGCAAAGAACAACTCAAAAGAAGTTTTAAAATCTTTATGCTGCGCAGCATAATGCAGAATGAATGCCTGGTATTCGTCGCGGGTTAAAGACTTCAGTAGAGATTGAAACTGGTTTTTTGTCGTTGATTTAGCCGAATTAACAGCGCTTGTTTTTCCCTCCCGCAAAGCATAGAATACGGCTATAACATGTTTGCATATATTCCCATTAACAGGACAGTTGCAACTGAAGGAAACAATTTCACCCCTGGAATTCATGCCAACATTAATTTCATATACATCAGTATCCTCCACTTCAGCCAACCAGGCATTTTCCTCTGATTTTTCAAGACTGGTTACCTGGCCATTTTCAAAATAGCTAAGTCCGCGTTTAAGCAATCGTTTGTCAATTGCGAATTCAAAATTCTGAAGGTTGAGCATAGTTGATCTGAATAGGCTAAAGTGAAAATAATCAGGAAAAAGTTTGACAAAAATAGATGTATTTTCTGCGGGATGAATTCCACATTTTATTTTGATATCAACGGTTTTTTCACAATACAACTTCGGAGGTGTTTGTTTCTGAGTTATCCAAAAAGAGTCAATAATTCCCGAGATGAAATCTGAAGAAATAAAACAATTATTTGAACAGTTCGAAACTGCCGTTAAAGATATTCTCACCCGGCTCAATCAGAATTTTTTCCGCAGAAGGAAGAAGTATGGTGCTCTTTCTTTTCAAACCGGATATTTCAGACAATAATCAGCTATTTGAACGAGATATCGGACATATTTTCATTTTGGTGGTGAGAGAGAAAATCGGCCTTGCTGAAACCTCGCCCAAGGTTGTGGTTTTAATGTTTTTATCGTAGGGACGCGATGCATCGCGTCCCTACGATAAAAACAATCGCGTGCCCACAATATAAATTATCTTAAAAACGGAATAATCACCCGTTCGCCGGATTATCCCTTATATACTGCGCCATGTTTCAATTCCATTTTGTCACGGATGGCATGTTCATGAAACCTGGATTGCCAGTCAAACGGCAATCCCATTTTTCGTGCAGCAGTAGTAACAGAAGATTTAAATCCGCGGATTATTGATGCGAGGTTTTTGGATTGTGGCCCGAATGGCCGACAAATGCATTTCACCGTCAACGATCTTTCCGAAATAGGGTTCGCGGTTTTTAGTGACGATGGTAACGAAATATAATCCAAGTGAATAATCCCAGTTCCGAAGGCGAACTGTTTTATTGCGGTATTTCCCTTTGAATTTTTCGGACATTGGTTTTACCAGGCAAATTGTTTCAAATTGCATTTCTGCAAATGATGTTTCCGCCGTTTTGAAACGGGATTTTTCACCGTTTATCGTAGGGACGCAATGCATCGCGTCCCCACAATCATTCATGGCGTCCCTACGAAAAACGGGTCGTAAAAATAAATTTTGAAATATTAACACTGTTAAGTTATTTTGCATTCAATTAGCCATGGGTATCAAAGAACGTAAAATAAAGCACAAAGAGGATTTAAAGCAAAGTATCCTGGATGCAGCCAAGAAATTATTCCAGGAAGATGGCTACCAGGCCACTTCCATCAGGAAAATTGCAGCTGAAATTGAATTCAGCCCTACGACTATCTACCTGTATTATAAAGACAAACAGGAGATCGCCCATGCCCTGCATGAAGAAGGCTTTAAGATCCTGACTGACCGGTTCAGGCTGCTGGCGAATATTGATAACCCTTTTGAAAGACTCAAGGCCATGGGTCGTATTTATTTGCAGTTTGCCCTGGAAAACAGAGACTTCTACGATATTATGTTCGTAATGAAGGACCCCATCCAACACCTCTGCGAGGGTCCGAATGAGGAAGAGTGGACCGAGGGTGCTAATGCTTTTTTCGCACTGGTGGAAACCATAAAAGCCTGCCAGGGAATCGGCTATTTTAAAGACTATGAAACAGAGGTGCTGTCGCTGATAGTATGGAGTACTATGCATGGTTTGTGCACCTTAAAAAATGACGGGCGACTGGACATGGTTGTGCAACATAAACAGATCCTTACCCATGTTCCTGATGTGCTGAACCATACATTCACGATGTTCATAAAAATGCTGGAAAGCCTGTAAATCAAAATTTTTTTACCTATATACTTAACACTGTTAATAATGAGAACGATATTAATATTCCTTCGGAAATCAGCCTGGTTCTGGATCCCATTATGGGCTTCATCGGCATCAGCGCAAACCAGTGTACTGGACAGGTATATCGAAACTGCTTTCAGCCAGAACATCGTACTGCAGCAAAAAAACATTTCACTGGAAAAAGCCGGTTATGCATTACAGATAGCTAAAGGACTTTACTATCCGACAGTAGCTTTTCAGGCCGGCTACCAAACTGCCGATGGCGGTCGGGATATTGAGCTGCCTATCGGCGATATGCTGAACAATGTGTACAGCACCCTCAACCAGCTTACCCAGTCCAACAAATTTCCGCAGGTGAATAATGAACATATCAACTTTCTGCCGTATAATTTCTACGATGCAAAAATCCGCACTACTGTTCCAATTTTCAATTCAGACATCTCTTATAAAAAAAGACTCAACGAACAACAGGTTATCATCAGCGCTTACGAAATAGATATCTACAAACGCGAGCTGGTTAAAAATATCAAAACCGCTTATTTTAATTACCTGGCTGCCCTGAATGCCATTGAGATTTACAAAGCTTCACTGGAACTGGCCGAAGAAGGAAAAAGAGTAAATGAAAAATTACTGGAAAACGGAAAAGGATTGCATGCCTATGTGATCAGGGCGGAGGGCGAAATCGAACAGATGAAATCGCAGATCACGAATGCCGAACAAATGGCTTTCAACGCAAAGAACTGGTTCAATTTTCTGTTGAATAAACCGCAGGACAGTTTTATCGATACCGGCTACAATGTTGAAACTGATGTAGCGGGCATAACGAGTCTGCTGGTCGCAGATAAAAACAGTTCCGCCCGTGAGGAACTGAAAGCGCTGAAACAAATGGTATCTGTTAACGAAACTGTTCTACAGATGAACAAAGCGGTGTACTATCCCAAACTGAACGGGTTTGTAGACCTGGGCTCGCAGGCACAGAACTGGAAATTCAATAGTCAGTCGCGTTATTACATGCTCGGCCTGCAAATGGACGTTCCCATATATTCAGGTAACCGTAACCGTAATAAGATCCGGCAATCATCGCTCGATGTAAAGAATGCGGAGCTCAACCTGGAGCAGACTTCCCAGCAATTCGACCTCAATGTTTCTACAGCAAGAAACAACCTCAGGTCTGCTTACCATACTTTCCATTCTTCAGAAAAGCAACTGGAAGCTGCCGAAACCTACCAGCGACTGATCGACCGCGGCTACAGGGAAGGTGTTAATACCTATATAGAGACGGTTGACGCCCGTAGCCAGCTGATCCGTGCAAAACTCGCGGTAACGATCAACCGAAATAAATTATTATCTGCAGCCGCTATGCTGGAGCGCGAAGCCGCAACTTATACAATCACCCGGAAATAAATAAAATCTTATGCGCTACATTTTTGTAATAATAATCACATACAGTCTTTTTATCGCAGGCTGTAAAACCAAAGCTGCTGTTGAAACAATTAATGAGGAAGTGATCCCTGTTAAAACCATATCCCTGCAGCAGGATACGGTGTTCCAGGAAATAAATACATCCGGGCAGTTCAGCACTGATGAAGAGTCGAACCTCGCATTCAAAAGCGGCGGCATTATCAGTAAGGTGATGGTACAGGAAGGAGACGCCATCAGAAAAGGCCAGCTGCTGGCAACACTCAACCTTACAGAAATGAATGCCACAGTGGAACAGGCTTCGCTCGCTTACCAGAAAGCCAAACGCGATTACGAACGTGCGGGCAACCTGTACAGGGATAGCGTAGCCACGCTGGAACAAATGCAGAATGCAAAAACAGCCATGGATGTTGCCCGGCAACAATATACGAGTGCGGGTTTTAACCAGCAGTATGGTGAAATAAGAGCAGTACGTAACGGCTATGTTTTAAAGAAATATTTAAATGAAGGTCAGTACGCAGCGGCGGGAACAGCAGTACTGCAGACAAATGGTGCAGCTGAACGTGGCTGGATTTTAAAAGCGGGTGTAAGTGACTGTCAGTGGGCCGCAATAAAAGTCGGCGATGCAGCTACCGTTACAACGGATGCCATGCCCGGTACAACAATCAAAGGTTCGGTATGGAAAAAATCAGAAGGGATCGACCCCATCAGCGGCACTTTCAATATACAGATCAAACTTTCAGACCTGCCTAAAGCAGGTATGGCTTCCGGGCTTTTTGGTAAAGCGCTGATCAGGCCTTCACAAAAACAACTTGCCTGGAGTCTTCCCTATGATGCTTTACTGGACGGCGACACTGAAAGCGGTTATGTATTTGCAACCAACGATAACAAAACGGTACAAAAAGTTAGGGTAGGCATCAGTTCAATAGAAAAAGGCCATGTGATTGTCAGTAGCGGACTGGAGAATGTAAAGGCTGTGATCATTTCCGGCAGCGCATACCTGAACGAAGGCTCCCGGGTGATGGTTACGAATCACTGATTCAGCAACAGTTTCGCAAGTCATGATATCCGCACTATGAAATCGCAGTACTGTTATTCAAAAGCAAGGATAAATTTTATCTGAAATGAAAATCTCCGAATACGCCATCAAAAATTACCAGTTCACGCTCATCATGGTTTTGATGGTAATCGCATTAGGGGTATCTACTATTCTGAATATGCCCCGTTCAGAAGATCCCGCACTGGAAGCGCCCAGTTACCCTGTGGTGGTTGTATATCCCGGTACCAGCCCCAAGGATATGGAAGAGCTGGTGGTAAAACCACTCGAACAAAAATTTTATGGCCTGGATAATATCAAGCGGATTAAAACCACTGTCAACGACGGCCTGGCCGTAATGCTCGTGGAATATAAATACGACAGCGATGTGGATGATAAATACCAGGAACTGGTTAGAGAAACAAATGCTTTAAGATCCCAGCTGCCACAGGATATTCACAGTATTGAAGTACAGAAAATTGATCCTTCCAACGTAAATATCCTGCAGATATCCCTTGTGTCGGAGAATGCATCACGTGACAAACTTAAAAAAGCAGCGGAAGACCTGCAGGACGTGCTGGAAAAAATACCAGCTTTAAAAAATGTGGAGATACAAGGCTTGCCGGATCAGATCATCCGGGTAGATCTTCAACTCGATAAAGCTGCCCATTTACGGTTACCTGTCAGCGTTATATCCGGGGCATTGCAAAGTGAAATTGCCAATATTCCGGGTGGAAGCGTTAATGAAGGAAATAAATCTTTCAATATTAAAACCAATGGTAACTACCAGGGAATTGAAGAAATTAAAAACACCATTGTGTACAGTGCCGATGGGAAGAATATTTTTTTGAAGGATGTAGCTAATGTCTATTTCGACTACACCCAGGAAAAACATATTACCCGTCTCAATGGCCATAGAGCCGTTTTTGTAGTGTCTGCATTAAAGAGTGGTGAAAATATCTCCAAAATACAAAAAGAATACCTGCCTGAGATTCAGAAATACAAACAAGCCTTACCCTCAAATATTGATCTCGTATTACATTTTGATCAGGCTGATAATGTAAACAGACGTCTGTCAGGTTTAGGAAAGGATTTCCTCATCGCAATAGGCCTTGTAATGCTGACGCTCTTGCCATTAGGTACGCGCGCCTCGCTGGTGGTGATGATTTCTATTCCACTTTCCTTAGCCATTGGCGTGATGCTGATCAACCTCTTTGGTTACAGCTTAAACCAGCTGAGCATCGTAGGTTTTGTGGTTGCCCTGGGTCTGTTGGTAGACGATAGCATTGTGGTAGTTGAAAATATTGAAAGATGGATGCGGGAAGGGCATTCAAGAATGGAAGCAACTTTAAAAGCCACCAACCAGATCGGCATGGCCGTGCTGGGTTGTACTGCAACCTTAATTATCGCCTTCATGCCCCTGGCATTCCTGCCTGAGTCATCAGGAGATTTTATAAG
>JAATGW010000405.1 GCA_015654495.1 Chitinophagales bacterium | reverse complement strand
TAAACGTTGAACGTTGAACGTTTTAAGTGTTCTTCAATTTTTCATAATCCAGTTTTCGCATTTGCATTACCTGGTTCAAAATGCGTGCAGATCTTGCATGGTCCTGCATTGCTTCATCCAGAAAATCAGGAGATACCTGCCAGCTTATTCCGAATTTATCTTTCAACCAGCCACAATAGCTTTCTTCGCCGCCTTCGCCGGTGAGTTTCTCCCAGAAATAATCAATTTCTTTCTGGCTATCACAGTTTATAATAACAGAGATGGCTTCATTAAACTGAAAGTTATGACCCGGGCTACTGTCCATTGCCATAAAATTCTGATTGAAGAGCTGAAACATTGCATGTTTAACGGTTCCTTCCGGTTGTTCTTCATTTGGACCATACGTAAGGATACCACTAATTCCAGACTCAGGAAAAACAGATGTATAAAATTGAATCGCTTCTTTTGCGCGTGGGAACTGTGCACCTGTGAAGAGTAGGGTAGGTGAAATTTTCTGACCAGTGTCCGAAATCTTTCCAAAAGAAATTTCCCAGCTCAATCCGAACTTATCCTGGATCCAACCGTATCGCTCACTCCATGGATATTTATCTATGGGCATCAGAATTTTCCCACCGGTTGCTAATTTTTCCCAGATCTGATTTGTTTCGTCAACCGTTTCGCAAACCACAAAAAATGAAATCGAAGGATTAATAGTGCATTCAGGTCCTCCGTTTATTGCAACAAATTTTGCATCTACGATGATGAAATTTACAGCCAGTACAGAACCTGGTTCCTGGTGATGCAATTCTTTTCCTTCTTCACCAAAACGGGTTATTTGCTGAATGGCTGCGTATGGAAAAACGCTTGCGTAAAAAACTGCTGCTTCTTCTGCCTTTCCCTGCATCAGCAGGCCGTAGGTGATTTTTTCATGTATTTTCAACATGGCTAACGCTTTACGTTAAACGTTCAAGGTTGAACGTTTAACGTAGCCAAGCTACTTAAGTTTCCTGAAATATGCAGCAGCTTCTTCGGTATGGTCAGTATTCATCAGGTCAGTTCCCAGTTTTATAAATTCAGCCCATGCATTTTCTGAATCAGGGGCATTCCAGAACCGGACCATTTTATTGAGTTTGTGGGCATATTCAATTGCTGAAAGCAGTTTTTGTTTTTCTTTTTCATCAATTGAACCTACTCCCGTCCAGCTGCTGTAGCTTTTAAAATTGTCGCTGAATAAAGCCAGGCGGTTTAACAGACTGTCAGGATATGGCCGGCCTGCAATCCCATCAAAATAAATAAAAGGAGGAAAGAGATTCCATTCCTGTAGTGGTGGTCTGTTACCGGAGATGGTTATTTTCAGAACCGGCGACTCCGTTAATTCCGGATATTTTTTCAATACCTGCACGAGCGTATCGAGGGCAGGTCTGGCTGCAGATTTAATATCGATAAGTAAGATAAGTGTACGCTTATGCCCGGCTGACAGGTAGGAACCGTTTTTCCTGATCACCTTTTGTATCGGCTTCAGGTACATCGATTCCAGATTTCTTCTGTTTTCAAGTTCTGTAATTTCATGCGCCACCAGCAGTTTACCATTCTGCAAAAAAATATCCGCCTCAATGCTTCCGAAACCTGCATCAAATGCTTTGTAAAAAGGATCAGACCTGTCGTAGTCATTATGTGAATGAAGGTTGGCAGGGGAATATATGTTCGGTTGTGCATGCATGCTGACAGCCGGAAAAAGATTAAAAGCAAGGAGAACAAAAAATTTAATATTTACAAAAGACTGTTGAATCACAGGATTCACTGACCTGCAGTACTTTTTCCTTTCTGTAATGATTTTCTGAAAAACAAATAGAGCACAATCGCCGATCGGTTCATTTCGCGGAATAGTTTCAGTCATATGGGCCTTTGACTGCGTTAAATTATAAAAGAAAATTCAATTCAGGCAGCCCTTTCCCTGTTATCCGTATTTAGCTGATCAAGTTCTTCCACCTGCTGTTTAAATTTTTCAGGAACCAGCGATATTATTACCCTTTTGTGAATTTTGAAATTCCTCACAATATTGTAAATACTGACGGGCAATTTCATAATGATTGATTTCCGGAAGCCCAGCAGTTCACGCACCCTGTCTGATACAAGCAACTTTTGAACTTCGATCAATATCAGGTACCTGAACCAACCCAGGTTTTTTCTATACTGTTTAAATAATTTTTCTGTGTAATGGCTATAAACCAGATTGGAGTTTAAATGCATTGAATAATATTGTTTCCAATCGGCGTAGTTATCAGGGATTCCGTTAAGATGCATTCTTTCCCCGATTCTTTTAAAGGAACTTACGACCTCATCTTTTTCGGCCGAAGTCAGTTTACGTTCAAGCAGTTCATAAGCGGAAATGGAATAGAATATCAGCATGTATAAAACATCTTTATATGCAGCCATAGAAATTTGCCGGCCCCTTGAAGCTTCAATTCCTGCGTGAATACTGTTTATTTTATCAATAGATGCGAGCGCAGCGCCGTTACCGGAAAAGATGATCTGCTGTGCATAAGCTATTGTTGAAAATAACCGGCCTATCGGATCAGCCGGGAGTTTGCCTGTATAAAAAAGCCAGTCGACTTCCTTGTTCAATGCAAATTCTGCAGAAGCTCCTGCAAAAATAAATAGTGTAACATCTGTTGTGCTCCAGATTTTAAGGACGATTGAATTATCGTCCACAAATTTTTCCAGTCCTGTATTTTTCATTTTAATTTTTTTCGATGATGAATAGTCAGGGATTTACATCTCCACCTATTTGCTGACTACCATCATCGTTTCTAATAATTTTATTTTCCTGTAACAGATTGTAAGCGGGATTATCCCAATAATTCCGAACGAACAATCAATCATTCTCCACCAGAAAGGGATGCCCCGGATTTCTCCGGCAATAAATGCAAGAGGGATAACCAGGATGCAGGCAATCCTGCCCCACTGAATAATCCAGATATTCCGGACCGGATCCTGAAAGGGGCCGATAAATGCCGTCGCAATCACGATATGCGCAAATGCCAGCCAGTCGTAACCGTAGGCAAGAAAAGGATATTTGTTGTTTGTTTCCTGAATTGCCAGGTAACATCTGTTGAGCCAGAGGTATAGTCCTGAATTGTTTTCCGGCCAGCTGCCTGAAAGCCATCTCAATTCCATTTCCAGTGGGAAGGCCGTGATACCGCTTAATATTAATGCTACAATAAAAAACAGAAGCCAGGCACGGATTTTTTTTAAAATCACTTCTTTTGTGTCCATGATTTAAAAGTACTTTGAAATACAAAGTAAATACATTTTGCCGATAGTTTATATTCCTGTCCGGATTAATTTTTGCCATTTTTTAAGCAGCTCAAAACCAACTTAGTAGTGCAGCAGTTAGATTGTTGAATTACAGCAAAACACTGAAAACCTGTTCCCGGAAATTCGGTTAAATTTTGTAGAAAGAGTAGCAGCTCAGAAAAATTGGAGTATATCATAAAAGGAAAAACGAAGTCTCTCGGGAATTGGTTACGAGGTTAAGACACAGAACAAGGGGAGAAATTTACCCATAGCGAAAGTTCCCACCGTTAGTCTGACTCATATTAGTAGTGGTCTGATTTTTACAGTTTCCCTGTCCAGACCTCCTTCCATAAGAAGTACTCCCGTACTCTTTTTTGTTTAAGACCGATTTTTTTATTTAAGACAGTTGTTTCTAACTATTGGAATAACCTTTAATTGCTCAGCCATGAACCTTTGTAGAACAGTCGTATCGACTATTGCTTTCGTATGCCTTCCATTTTTTTTAATTTCTCAGTCAGTTAATTTTTCTCAGCCGCGTGGTTTTTATTCCGGTCCGTTTTCACTTACGCTATCAGGTTTGGCAGGGCAACAGCTACGATACACAACAAATGGCACAGAGCCAACCGTTAGTACAGGAACTGTTTATACTGCACCTATCAGTATTAGCACCACCAGTGTAATCCGCGTGATAGGAGTAAGTGGAGGAATAGCAACTCCTGTGCAAACTCATTCCTATATTTTTTTGAATGATGTGATCCGCCAACCGGCAAATATTCCGGGATGGCCGAATAAATCCTATCTACTGGGAGCTGGAACTTCAACAGCGATTCAGGATTATGCTATGGACCAATCGGTTGTTAATAATCCGGCTTACAGCGCTGATCTGCTTAAGGGTCTGAAAGAAATTCCATCGATATCGCTGGTATTGGATAAAGCCAGTTTCCAGTCAATGTATGATGGAGATATAGAAGTGCCTGCGTCAGCGGAAATTTTATACGCGAATAATCCGGCACAGAATGAACAGCTTGAAGTTGGCGTGGAAGCGCATAGTCATCTACGTCTGAAACGTTCGTTGAGACTAACATTTGATAATGCAAACGGAGGTGCAGGAGTGCAATCCAATATTTTTAAAAATGCACCATTGAATGGTAACTCAGCAACAAATCAATTCATTAAGGGAAAAGTAGTGCTTCGTGGCGGAAACAACCGTTCCTGGGCAAGGAACTGGAATCCTGACCGAACAGAATATACACGCGATGAATGGTACAGGAGCTCTCAAATAGCTGTTTCAGGAACAGGATCTCAGGGCACTTTCGTTCACCTTTATGTAAATGGTTTGTACTGGGGATTATATAATCCGGCAGAACGGCCTGATGCAGGCTTTCAGGCAAAATATTTTGGGGGAAATTATGAAGATTGGCTGAGTTTTGATTCCGATGGAATAAGAAGCGGGGATGGTACAAGGCTTAGTTATTTGTCCGGCCCACTGGTTAAAAAGGATATGTCAGTAGCCACGAATTACCAGGAAATGAAGGGTTATCTGGATATTGAAAATTTTATAGACTACCTGATAATTACCTGGATGATGGGAATGACAGACTGGCCGGCGAATAATTTTCAGGGAGGTAACCGTAATGGCCACACGATAACAGCAAATAAATATTTTGCGTGGGATGGCGAGTGGACATTCGATGTGAGCAATGGAGGGAGTAATGGCGCATGGGTACATCCTGATTTCAGAAGCGATAAAACCACAGGAAATACTTTGCTTGTGCAACTCTGGCATTCATTAAGAAAGAACAGTGAGTTCATGAATTTATTTGCTGATCGTGTGAACAGAAACTGCTTCGGCAGCGGCGCTATGACTGACGCAGCTTCCATTTCAAGATGGACAACACTAAATAATTTTATCAGCAATGCCATCATTGCAGAATCTGCACGTTGGGGTGATGCGTTGGGAGATGGTGTAACGCGCACAAAAAATCAGCACTGGCAACCGGAAGTAAACCGCGTAGCTGGTTTGATGCAGGGTAACGTTCAGCGATTTATAAATGCGCTGCGTGCAGAGGGATACTATCCATTGCTGCTCGCGCCGGGCTTTAGCCGCGAAGGAGGCATTACAACTTCAGGTACATCACTAACCATGACTAATACGAATGGCAAAGGCAATATTTTTTATACATTAAATGGAACAGATCCCAGGCAGGCGAATGGCACTGTTTCAGCGGG
>JAATGW010000488.1 GCA_015654495.1 Chitinophagales bacterium | reverse complement strand
CAGAATTGAAAGCCGCAGGATGCAGGGCAGCGATAGTTGGAAAGGCGATTTATGAACAAAGGATAACTCTCGGAGAATTGGTAAATTTTCAAACTGGTTTAACGTTCAACGTTGAACGTTAAACGTTAAACATCCGTTGATGCTTACAAAAAGAATCATACCCTGTCTCGATATCCGGGACGGTCGAACGGTGAAGGGTACAAATTTTGTGAACCTGCGTGATGCCGGCGATCCGGTTGAGCTGGGCTCGAACTATGCACGCGAAGGAGCCGATGAACTTGTATTTCTCGATATCACAGCCACACATGAAAAAAGAAAAACCCTCGCTGAACTTGTACGCAGAATTTCTGGTGAAATTAATATTCCGTTCACTGTAGGCGGTGGGATCGGCAGTGTTGAAGACGTGTATGTTTTGCTTCGTCATGGAGCAGATAAAGTTTCTGTAAATTCAGCAGCATTTAAAAGACCCGAACTGATCAGCGAACTGGCCGCAGAATTTGGAAGTCAGTGTGTGGTTCTCGCCATTGATACAAAAAAAGAAACCGACGGAGAGTGGTATGTGTATCTGAATGGCGGTCGTTTACAAACGGGTGTGAAATGTGTGGATTGGGCCAGACGGGCAGTGGATTCCGGCGCGGGTGAAATACTGCTCACTTCTATGAATCATGATGGTACCAAACAGGGATTTGCTACGGACATAACATCGGTATTGTCAACCGGACTTCCGGTTCCGGTTATCGCTTCCGGAGGTGGTGGAACGATGGCACATTTTTATGATGTGTTTACCCATGCCGCCGCCGATGCAGCCCTGGCTGCGAGCATTTTTCATTTCCGGGAGATCGCCATACCTGATCTTAAAAACTATCTTGCATCCAAAGGAATCCCTGTGCGGACGAACTGATCTTAAAACTCAAATAAATTGAAAGTGAAAGTAGATTTTAAGAAATTACCGGACGGATTAGTACCTGCCGTTATTCAGGATTATCGGACGGGCAAGGTACTTATGTTGGGTTATATGAATGAAAACGCGCTGGCCATTACAATGGAAACGGGTCGGGTGACGTTTTATAGCAGGTCCCGGCATCGGCTCTGGACAAAAGGAGAAGAGAGCGGTAATTTTCTGGAACTCAAGTCAATAGAGAGTGATTGCGACCATGATACCTTATTGGTAAAAGTGCATCCCCTGGGGCCGGTATGTCATACAGGTGCCGATACCTGCTGGAATGAAAAAAACCATTCGCAGGATTTTCTGACATATCTGGAGGACATAATTACGCTCCGGAAAAAGAGTGATGATGAGAATTCGTATGTACGGAAACTTTTTAAAAAGGGAATGAATAAAATTGCCCAGAAAGTAGGCGAGGAAGCTGTGGAACTGGTGATTGAAGCAAAGGATAATGACGATGAAAAATTCCTGAATGAAGCGGCTGATCTGCTGTTTCACTATTTGGTTTTGCTTAACAGTAAAGGTTTTAATTTGCAATCGGTAAGTGATATTTTAAAACAAAGGCATTCGAAATGAATAAATTCCTGTTGCTCCTGCTTTTTATACCAATAATCGGAATTGCCCAGCAGGAAAAGGATTTCGTAATAAAAGGTGAGTTGAAAGCGCTGCCTGACGGGACTGAGTTAATATTAAAAAATGAAGAAGTTAGTCCGCAAACCCTGGCAGTTGCAAAATCAAAATCCGGAAAATTTGAACTGAAAGGAAAAATTTCTCAATCAAATATCTACTACCTGACTTTTGCCGGCTCAACCCAAAAATTATATATTTTCCTGGATCCGGTTTTAGTAAAAGTAAGCGGCCATAAAGATTCCCTGAATATGGCAAAGGTTACAGGATCTGCGAGTCATACTGATTTCATGGATTTCAATAAAACCTTTAATCCGCAGTTTGCACAACTCAATCCGATCGTGCAATCCCTCAATGCAGGCAAGCCTGATCCCGGTGTCGATATGCGCAAAAAATATGAATCACTTGTAACGGAGATCAATAAAAATGCGGAAGTCTTTGTGAGTTCACATACCAATTCACCGGTTGCACCTTTGGCAATTCTGATTCTTTCTCAACTGGCACCAGATATAGCTGTTACCGAGAGCCGGTATGATAAACTAAGTGCTGAGGCAAAAGATGGATATTTCGGAGTGATGTTGAATAAATCGATAACAGAAAACAAGCAGGCTGCTCCGATCCCGGTAGGAGCTGAAGCGATTGAATTTGTACAGAATGATATTGAAGGAAAGCCTGTATCATTATCATCATTCAGAGGTAAATATGTATTGATTGATTTCTGGGCGAGCTGGTGCGGGCCCTGCCGTCATGAAAACCCGAATGTGGTAGCTGCATATAAAAAATACAATGCAAAGAATTTCACAGTTCTCGGAGTTTCGCTTGACCGGGCCCGTGAGCCATGGCTACAGGCAATTAAGGACGATCAGCTCGAATGGACACAGGTGAGCGATCTCAAATTCTGGAGCAATGAAGCAGCTGTAAAATATAAAATCCAGGGAATACCACAGAATTTTCTTATTGACCCCAAAGGTGTGATCATCGCTAAAAACCTTCGCGGACCAGAGTTGCATCAGAAGCTGGAAGAGTTGTTGCAATGATTTTTCAGGCAGAAGGCAGAAGGCAGAAGGCAGTAGGCAGAAGGGAACAGCAGGCGTTTGGAGTTCATAGTTCTTAGTTCATAGTTCTTAGATGTTCAACGTTCAACGTTGAACGTTTAACGTTGAACCCAAAGGTTCTGTTTCTGTTTCTGTATTTTCTTTTGCGGCGTAAAATGCAAATATTTCAATTGCATCCAGCTGAAGCTGGAGGATTAATGGATAAAAAGAAAATGGGCTTTAGCCAAATGCAGAAAAAAATTATCAAAAAGGGCTTTTCTTCGTTGTAGCATCTGCGGGCAATTCGAATAATGATTTGTCCAGAATCATTTCCTTTAATTCTTCGGCTGTGCTTTCTACAGTCATTTGTTCAGTGTCCACAATTGCTTTCAAGGGAACTGCTTTCGATCTGGAAACGAATTCTATCCAGTTGCCATATTTATGATTAGTAAACAATGCCGGATCTATTGCAAGGCCTGCGTTGTAATAATATTTCTGTATCCCGCTTTTACAGGTAAGGGTAAGTTCATCACAATTATACCCAAGGATCTGTATCACGTTTGACTTGATTTCTGATTTCAACACTGAATCTTTGTTCTCTGATCCATCAATCCATAAAATATCAGGAGAAGTAGATATTTTATTATAGAGTTTATTATCCTTTTTAATATAAAGCTGCCACTGCATAAAGGACCCGTTCATAACCGATTTGTAGTCCCCTGACTTCAGATAATATTCCTGAATTCCGCCCATCATCGCGGTCAATTGTTCATCAGAAACATTAGGTATTTTACTCTTATAGGAAATTTTGTATTTAATTTTTCCTTCAAAATTTGTAACAGGAGTATTTAAATAAATAAATCCAATCAGTACAGATACGAGTGTTTTTAACATTTGAAAAAGGTGTTTTTATTGATTTCAAAATAGGTTATTTTTCTGTTCAGATTTTAATAAAAAAATTTAGAAAATCAGAGTCATTTGTTCATCGAAAAAAAAGGCCGCAACCATTTTCAGTCACGACCTTTTTTTGTTTTGTCAGTGTTCAGTATTTTACTTCTTATCTCTCACTTCTCACCTCTTACCTCTTACTTCTTACTTCATAATTCTTACCTCTTACCTCTTACCTCTTACTTCTTACCTCACTTCGTCCTTCCCACTTCGTACTTCTCACTTCTAAAAAATGTATCTTATCCCCAGCTGCGCCTGCCAGACATCTATCAGACTTGCACCTTTACGTGTGCTGGTATAGTTTAAACTTCCGTTCAATGCATTCATTGTGAATACAGGTGCACCGGTTGATGGAATATATCCTCTTGTAGTAAGCGGAGAGGAACTGTTCACAACATAGCCAACACCCCATTTAGGATTCAGCATATTTCCTACGTTGAAAATATCCGCCCTTACCTGTATGGTATGACGGTTCTTTCCGATATTCCGGAAAAGCTCCAGCATTGCACTCAGGTCAAAACGGGTAACCATGGGAAGGATTGCGCCATTGCGATCAGCATATTCGCCGCGATGTTTTGACAAATATTTGTCCTGAGAAATATACGCATCCCAGGCATCTTTCTGTTCCTGTACTGTGAAAGGAGTGTTGCCTGTGATTGGATTGAAATTCATTTCATCTTTTGTTCTGGGGATATAAATCATATCATTACCGGAAATTCCATCACCATTCATATCACCGGAATAAGTGTATGAAACACGACCCTGGTTCTGGCTCTGGGCGCCGAGGCTAAGATGAAGAGCTACGGTTTTTGCAAGCTCAATACGGTAGTTGATATTACCGATGAACCTGTTTCTTACATCATAGTCGCTGTATGTAAGTCCCGGATTATTATTTCCGTTTACTGATTTGTTATCTCTCCAGCTGCTGAAGGCGATAGAACCTGCAGTGATATAGTCTTTGGTTGATCCATAATTATATGCGACCATCCAGCCAAGTCCTGTGGCACGTGCCGGTTTTTCCAGTTTTACTGTAAACATAAACGATCCGCCATAAGGTCCGCTTTTCAGTACAGTTGCATCTGAAATTTTTGCGTTGATCCTTGATGCATTATTGAATGCACTTCCTGATAGTAATGCACCAGTTGTTGTATTAAATGTATTATACCTTGGTCTTGTATCAGGTCCGTTGAAACTGGTTGTTGCTGGTTTCAGGTTCGCATTGTAATAAAACATATTACTAAGGCTCTGCGTGAAAATAGCTTCAACAGTAGCTATAATTCCCCAACCCACGTTCTGGTCAACACCGAGATTGGCGCGAAAAACCTGTGGAAAACGGAAACTGTTTTCGGTTGTTGCCAGGTTATAACTTGGTGCTGGCTGACCAGGATTTGTAATATTCGGCACATGTGCTAACGGATCGGGATTAAACGGAAATGCCTTGGTGTTGTCCACGAATATGGAACCGCTTTGCACACCATTGTTTCCCATCTGGTTCGAAATCCACACAAAGGCAGGACGTCCGGTAAATAATCCAAGTCCGCCCCGGATCTGTGTTTTCTTATTTGCAAAAACATCATAGTTGAATCCAAACCGCGGCGATATCATCAGCTTTCCTTTGGGAAGTTTTGAAGTGCTGAGTGTTGTTGGCTGCCCGTTTTCATCAACAAATGAAAACCCGTCAACTTCGGCATTTTCGAAACCGCTGCCGGTAAAGAAAGGAATATCAAAACGAACGCCATAGGTAATATTCAACCGGTCATTCACGGGTACATCATCCTGAACATAGAAGCCCACATTTTTTGCTTTGGTAACAGCATTCCATAAGGCGCCTCCTGCAAGGTTGCTGTAGCCCAGCTGGTACCTGCGCATCACAACCGGATTTTCCGTAAGGTTAGGATTGGCTAAGTATGCATTTGCAGATGCATAAAAACTATCCAGGTTATGGAATACATACTGACCGTTAATATTTGGAGTGAACTGGTTGAAGAAATTGAATGTTTCAAAATTGAAACCTACGGAAATGGTATGCTTCCCGAAATACATGCTCAGATTATCTGATACCTGCCAGGTATCTGTATTCAGAATATTATTCGGAGTAAATGGTTCTGAACCGAATGAGATATAGTTCTGATCATCACCTGCGAGGATATCAACTGTCGGGAAGGAAATTGCTTTTTCTTTCCTGTAATCGCGATTGGCAGTAAATCCAAAAGTCAGCTGATTGTGGAATTTTGCACTGAAGCGGCTATTCAACTGTGCGATGCCTGAATAGATATCATTATTGATCTCATAGTTTGAATTTTCGTAGTTCAATGCTCTGTTATTTCCGTTTCTTCCGTTAAAGCCTCCGGAGCTGCTCATGGTAACATCACGTACGGATTTGAGGAAATTTCCGCGAACACTCAGTTTGTGCTTATCACTGATATTCCAGTCCAGTTTAAGCATTGCTTTATCACTTTTGGTCAGCAGGGAATAGTTATCATATTTTCCTGTTTCGTAACCAAAGTTTTCACTCAGGAATGTCGTCAATTGTTCAAGATCTGATGCTTTTACACGTGTAACATTTGCACCACCGGAATTGGATCCATTATCTGCTACCCAGCTTGTTCCCGGATCTGTTCTTCTTTCACCTTCATAGTTTGCAAAGAAGAACAATTTGTTTTTTATGATTGGACCGCCAATGCTTGCACCGAACTGTTTCACGTCGAAACTGCTTGTTACAACTGCAGACTTGCCATCGGCACCGGCTTTTCTGCCCGTGAGACCCTGGTTACGTGTGTTATAAAACGCACTTCCGTGGAATGTATTTGTACCACTCCTTGTAACTGCATTGATGGAGGCGCCGGTAAAGCCTGCGTCCTTCAGGTTATATGGAGAAATATTGATTTGAATTTCCTCAATTGCATCAAGCGAGATGGGTGTTGAGTTTGTCTGGCTACCCGGCAGCGCCTGCAATCCAAATGAATTATTAAAGATGGATCCGTCCAGGGTCAGGTTGATCATCCTGTTATCCTGGCCGGCAAAAGAAGTTCCATTCGACTGTGGTGTGAACTTGGTAAAGTCCGTAATACTCCTGTTGAGTGTTGGTACAGTGGCAAGCATCTGGCGATTGATGTTTGTCGAAGCGCCTTTCCTGTCTTTGGAGATCAACGAACGGCCACGGGTACTCGTAATCACAACTTCGTTCAGACTTTTACTTATTTCAATCAGCTCAATATCGACACGCGTCGGTTCACCCAGCTGTACATTGATTTCACCCACTTCCTGAGAGGCGAATCCAACAAATGAATAAGATAATTTGTAAGGTCCACCGATACGCACGCCTGGCAGGTTATATCTGCCGTCGTTGGTGGTCTTTGTCTTGTACTTTGTTCCGGAAGGTTCATGAACAGCTTCAATAGTTGCTCCTGCAAGAGACTTCCCCGCTGAATCACTAATGGAACCAAATATGGTTCCTGTTGTTACCTGTGCGGCTACAGATGCGTGAAAAAACATAGCCACAAGGAGTTTAACCCATGTTTTGTACATATTTTGTTAAGTTTTTCAGCGGCAAAGATGCATAAATAACTTATTTGAAAGTGTTGAATATGTTAACATTACTTAACATTTTTCGTACAAAAATTAATATGAAACCGGTGCAGCGTTTTCGGAATTGCGTTTAACGGAATACGTTAAGACCTGCCCTGCGGTACATGCACTTCAGCCTAAATCGTGTAATTTTGCAAAAAACTTTTATGCTTGATTCGATAGAAGCCGCGATTGAAGATATCCGGAAGGGAAAGATGGTGATCGTGGTCGATGATGAAGATCGTGAAAATGAAGGAGATTTTATTACGGCTGCGCATAATGCGAGCCCCGAGGTAGTCAATTTTATGAGCAAATATGGCCGCGGGTTAATATGCGCGCCCTTGCCGGAGGAAAGATGTGATGAACTTGGGTTAGAGCAGATGGTTACAAATAATACAGCCCTGCATGAAACGGCCTTTACTGTTTCTGTGGACCTGCTGGGTCATGGATGTACAACCGGAATTTCTGCACATGACCGGTCAAAGACAATTCAGGCCCTGATAGACCCCGCGACCCGGCCAGCCGATCTGGGCCGCCCCGGGCATATATTCCCGCTAAGGGCAAAACGGGGCGGTGTTTTAAGACGGTCAGGACATACCGAAGCTGCAGTGGAACTCGCAAGGCTGGCTGGTTTTGAACCTGCCGGTGTTCTGGTGGAAATCATGAATGAAGACGGGTCCATGGCCCGGCTTCCCGAACTGGAGGTGATGGCGGAAAAATTTGATATGAAGCTGATTTCAATCAAGGCACTGATAGAGTACCGGTTGAAAACAGATTCCCTTATTGAAAAAGTAGTTACAGTAGACATGCCAACCAAATACGGCCATTTTAAACTGGTCGTTTTTCGGGAAACCGGAAATCCGCAAAGTGGCGAACATCTTGCCCTGATAAAAGGGGAATGGAAAAAAGATGAGCCGGTATTGGTCCGCGTACATTCATCCTGTTTCACGGGGGATATTTTGGGTTCTATGCGTTGCGACTGTGGCGAACAACTCCATAACGCAATGGAGATGGTAAATGAAGCAGGGCAGGGAGTAGTACTTTATATGAACCAGGAAGGTCGTGGAATAGGACTTGTAAATAAACTTCGGGCATATAAATTACAGGAAGACGGCATGGATACAGTCGAAGCAAATTTGCATCTCGGTTTCCCGATGGATCAAAGAGATTATGGTGTTGGTGCGCAGATACTCCGCTCATTAGGAATTACAAAACTGAAACTCATAAGCAATAATCCCCGCAAACGTGCCGGCTTGAGCGGATACGGACTGGAAATAGTGGAAACCGTACCCATCATTATGAATTCCAATCCTCACAATAAGAAATACCTCGAGACCAAGAGAGACACGATGGGACACTTTTTGAAGTGAGAAGTACGAGGTCCGCAGTAAGAGGAAAAAGGCAAAACAGCCACAAACAACTCGGTT
>JAATGW010000027.1 GCA_015654495.1 Chitinophagales bacterium | reverse complement strand
TGAACTGAAGGAAGGTCCTGAGCGCTTTCTTCTGTAATATCCGCCGAAGCAAAAGACGCTCCGCCGATACCATCTTTACCAGTTGCAGAGCCAACAATAAAAACAGGATTGCCTGTTCCAAAAGCAGTGGCACTAACGGTTTTACCGGCTTCAACTACTCCCACGCTCATTGCATTCACAAGCGGGTTGGTATGATAACAATCTTCAAAATACACTTCACCGCCAACTGTTGGAACTCCAAAGCAGTTACCATAGTGACCAATACCATGAACGATTCCGCTCAGGAGGTGTTGGGTTTTCTGGTCTTTCAGATTGCCAAACCGAAGCGAGTTCAATGCAGCAATAGGGCGTGCACCCATTGTGAAGATATCCCGATGTATTCCACCGACTCCGGTGGCCGCTCCCTGAAAGGGTTCGATTGCCGAAGGGTGATTATGAGATTCGATTTTAAACACAACACCAAGGCCGTCACCAATATCAGCAAGTCCCGCATTTTCTTCACCCGCTTTTACCAAAAGCTTACCGCCTTCGCGTGGCAAAGTTTTTAACCACCTGATAGAATTTTTATAACTGCAGTGTTCGCTCCACATCACGGAGTAGGCTGCCAGCTCGGCAAAATTCGGCGTGCGATTGAGTATTTCCCTGATCTTTTCAAATTCATCGGCTGTAAGGCCCAGCTGTAACGCTGTTTCCACGGTTGTATCCATAACGATAAGAATTGCCAAAGTTAACGGTATAGGCTGTAAGAAGAAAATCCCCTTAGATTAAAATATCAACCTTATTTGCAGCTTTTTCTATACCATTGCTCAATGGAACAAAAGAAAACTATTGCCTTTGTTTCAAATACACTCTGGAGCATTTTCCGATTCCGCTTTTCATTAATAAAAAATTTACTGAGTGACGGATACCATATCCTGGTGATCGCACCTGCAGATGAAACAGAGAGACATTTTGCAGGTATTCCTGGTCTGCAGTTTATACCGCTCGCCGAAATGTCGACGGGGTTTGCCTCGCCATTCCGGGAATTGAAATTGTTCCGTGAACTGAAAATTATTTATCTAAGGCACCAGCCTAACCTGATTTTTCATTATACCATCAAACCGAATATCCTTGGCAGCTTTGCAGCAAGATCTGCCGGAATAAGATCTGTTGCCGTTGTAACCGGTATGGGCTATGCATTTGTAAACAAACCCCTGCTTCGCTCAATTGCAATACCACTGTATAAAAAAGCAGTCCGGCAGAGTGCCCAGGTTTGGTTTCTGAACGAAGGCGACAAGATTTTTTTTGTAAGAAAGGGAATCATCAATACCACACAATCCTTTTTACTGCCCGGTGAAGGCATCGACACCAGCTGGTTTGCTCCTGTAAATTCAGTACCCAACCCTAAAGAACAAACGCATTTTCTGATGATCGCCCGAATTCTGAAAAATAAAGGGGTAAAAGAATTCGCAGCTGCGGCTGCTCTGGTAAGAAAAAAATATCCGGAAACAGTTTTTACTATAATGGGAAAATATGACCCTACCCTACCTGATGCTGTATCGGAATCAGAATTTCAACATTTTCTGGAACAAAAGGCTTTCAGATATATTCCTCAATCTGATGATGTGAGAATACAGATCTCCGAAGCGGATTGTGTTGTATTGCCTTCCTATGCCGAAGGATTAAGTATGAGCCTGATGGAAGGAGCTTCAATGGAAAAACCCATTCTTGCCACCAACGTGAGCGGTTGCAGGGAACTGGTGCTGCATGGTATCAGCGGATATTTATGCGAACCCAAGGATATCGGCGACCTGGCTGAAAAAATGGAATCACTGATTGCATTGAAACCGGAAAACAGAAAAATGATGGGTAGAAACTGGCGTCATCTGATGCTTGAAAAATACGAGCTGAGAACGGTGATTGGTATTTACAGGGAAAATATTCAGAAAATGCTGAAAAGAAATGAAACATAAATAGAATAATTTTATCCATACAGTTGCGCACCCAAAGTCATTTTTTTGCAGATCCTCATTTTTAGTACATACCTGATATTTCTTACCTGGCTCGTAACCAGGATACCGTTTAACAAAAAATCCGGCATGGTGCCCTACCTGATTGCCGGCCTATTTCTTTACAGGGTTTTATTCGGATGTTTATATGGATGGGTACATAGTCTGCAACCGGACTACCTCACGACCATGGATACATGGAAATTTCATTCTGATGGTCTGAACGAAACAAAATTCTTATTAAAAGATCCCGTCGGTTTTTTCAAAGATCTGCTTTGGGATCCTTATGAAAACGGGAAAGGCAGAATTTTAAGTACTTCCAACAGCTACTGGAATGATCTGAAACATAATATCATGATCAAATTTTCGGGTATGCTTAACCTGTTAAGCGGCGGTAATTATTACACAAATATTATCTTCTATAATTTCCTTGTGTTTTTTGGGGGCATGGCAATTTATCGTGCCTGTTTACAGATTACCGGATTGCCAAAAAATCTATTGATTGTGGTTTGTTTTCTTATTCCCACTACTGTTTTCTGGACCAGCGGATTTCATAAAGAGGGGCTGATCTTTATGGCTATAGGTCTGATTGTTTTCCACACCATCAATGCCATCAATATTGGCTGGAATGCAACAAGGATTCTGATGATCCTGTTTTCTTTTTTTCTGATCTTTATCCTTCGGAATAATGTGATTTTTGCGCTTGCTCCTTCCTGGCTGCTCTGGCTGGTAAGCGCCCGTTATCCTGCAAAAACAAGGCTTGTATTTTATAGCGGAATTCTTTTTTTTACCCTGCTTTTTTTTGGTTCGAAATTTATAGCACCCGGAATAGATCTGCCGGCAGAAATGCGACAAAGACAGATCGAGTTCATGTCGCTCGGTGGAAACAGTTTTGTAAAAACAGATACTTTAAGAGCAGATCTTCCAGGCTTTTTAAAACATCTGCCGGCCGCAGTTGATATGGCTTTTCTGCGGCCATATCCGGGCGAAGGAAGTTTCTTTTATATCCCTTTTACCATTGAAAGCATTTCAATAATATTACTCGCGTTGGTTTCCATTTTTAAACACCGCAAGTCAGAAGCCACTGTGCCATTTATTTTTTTCTGTATATGTTATGCATTACTGTTATACCTGTTGGTTGGATATACAATTACTAATACGGGCGCGATGATCCGGTACCGTAGTTTAGCCGTGCCCTTTCTTGTTCTGGCATTATTGATGCAAATCCGCCGGCCTCTTTGGCACACAAATAGCGATCAATTCACATTAAAGAATAGATAATATATTATTTTATACGAGTTTAGATTTCTTTTTAAAGAGTAATCAATTTTTTTTATTGTTATTTATCAATTTTTTCAAAAAACTCACAAATACCTTTGGTGAAATGCCATTTTTAAACTTAAAAAATGCAAATTTGCTATTCCTAAAAATCAAACCATCATGCAGTCTCTTCGTTTCAAAGCAATCGACAATCTAACAACCAGCGACCCCGGGGTAAATGTGGAAGGGGCCGGAAAAATCACCGCAATCTTCGGTGAAAATGTATTTACGCTGAAAACTGCCCGTGAGTTTTTGAGTGATGACGCTTACAAAAGCCTGGCCGCCTCAACAAAAACAGGCCAGAAAATTGAACGAAATCTTGCCAACCAAATAGCCGCCGGTATGCGCCAATGGGCTGAAGCCAAAGGTGTAACCCATTTTACTCACTGGTTTCAACCACTCACAGGTACTTCAGCGGAAAAACATGATTCCTTTTTTACATTGAAATCTGATGGTTCTGCCCTGGAGGCTTTTGATGGTGATGCGCTGGTTCAACAGGAGCCGGATGCTTCTTCATTCCCGAGCGGAGGACTGCGTGCAACTTTTGAAGCCCGTGGATATACTGCATGGGACCCAACCTCACCTGCATTTATCATGCATATCGGCCAGGGGCTCACTTTATGTATCCCTACGATTTTCGTTTCGTATACAGGTGAATCACTCGATTATAAAGCACCGCTTATAAAATCGATTGAAGCGCTGAATAAAGCTGCCGTTGATGTTTGTCATTATTTCGATCGCAATGTTGGTAAAGTGTACGCTACTCTGGGATGGGAACAGGAATATTTCGTTGTTGATGAAGGTCTGGCCAATGCCCGTCCTGATATCGTTATGACGGGTCGTACAGTATTCGGACATACACCTGCCAAAGGCCAGCAGATGGAAGATCACTATTTCGGATCTATTCCTGAAAGAGTATATGCTTTCATGCGCGATTACGAATATGAAGCTTACAGACTGGGAATTCCTCTCCGCACCCGTCATAATGAAGTTGCACCATCTCAGTTTGAGTGTGCGCCTATTTTTGAAGAACTTAACCTGGCTGTAGACCATAACACTTTGCTCATGGATGTTATGAGCCGCGTTGCCAAACGCCACCAGCTGAAAGTACTGTTACACGAAAAACCATTCGCCGGCATAAACGGAAGTGGTAAACATAACAACTGGAGTCTTGCTACAGACACCGGCATCAACCTGCTGGCTCCGGGCAAAACGCCAAAGACCAACCTGATGTTCCTGGCATTCTTCGTAAACACGATTAAAGCTGTTTATGATCATGCCGACCTGCTGCGCGCAGCAATTGCATCCGCAGGTAACGATCACCGTTTGGGCGCCAACGAAGCTCCCCCTGCAATCATTTCTGCTTATATCGGACAGTATCTTTTCAAAGTACTTGATGAAGTGGAAAGCCGTGTGGGAGATAAATTTGATGAGCAGGATGAAGTAATGCTGAAACTGGATATCCACAAAAGCATTCCTGAACTTCTCCTGGATAATACAGATCGTAACCGTACTTCTCCATTTGCATTTACAGGACATAAATTTGAATTCCGTGCAGTGGGATCTGCTGCAAACTGCGCCAATGGAATGATCATCCTGAATACCATTATGGCTGAAAAGCTTTCAACATTCAAGAAAGAAGTTGACGCCCTCATTGAAAAAGGAGATAAGAAGGAAGTGGCAATCATGCAGGTGATCAAGAACTATATTAAGGACAGTAAGAAAGTACTGTTTGAAGGTGATGGTTACAGCGAAGAATGGCAGATAGAGGCAGCAAAAAGAGGATTACCAAACCTCAAAACAACTCCTGTTGCACTTGACCCGCTCATCTCTAAAAAAGCGGCAGCACTATTCGACAAGCACAATGTTTATACACATGCAGAGCTTGAGGCGCGTCATGAAATTGAATTGGAGAAATACCTGAAAACTGTTCAGATCGAAGGTCGTGTAATTGGTGACCTGGCAGGAAATCATATTATTCCCGCAGCGATCCGTTACCAGAACGTTCTCATTCAGAATATCAAAGGTCTGAAAGACATCGGTATAAAAGAACCGTCGTATGCAGCCCAGCTCAGCATCCTCACCCAGATTTCAGAACATATCAATAAAGTGAAAACACTTGTTGAAGAAATGACTGAAGCACGTAAAGAAGCCAATGCTCTTACAGAAACAAGAGCCAAAGCAGTGGCTTATTGCGATAAGGTAAATCCTTATTTTGATGAGATCCGTTACCACGTGGACAAGCTTGAGCTGCTTGTTGATGATACCGAGTGGGAACTTCCGAAATACCGTGAGCTGCTTTTCTTACGTTAAACGTTCAACGTTCAACGTGAGTATGATATAAAAAAATCCCGCCGGTGGCGGGATTTTTTTATATCATAAGTAAAACGTAAAACGTATAACGTAGAACGTAGAACGTATTACGTTAAATCATCTTAAACGATTCCATAAACTTGGTATTGAAATCACCCTTCTTAAAATTTTCGTTGCGCATCAGTTGCTGATGGAAAGGGATGGTGGTATGTACGCCTTCAATCACATATTCACTTAGTGCGCGGCTCATCGTATTAATGGCTTCCTCACGCGTACGGGCAACCGCAATAATTTTTGCGATCATTGAATCGTAATAGGGTGGAATTACATATCCCGCATATGCATGTGAATCGACCCGGATGCCATGACCTCCCGGTTGATGCAGCACGCTGATCTTGCCCGGACTTGGTCTGAAATCATTATAGGGATCCTCCGCATTTATTCTGCACTCGATGGCATGCATCGAAGGGAAATAATTCATTCCGGAAATCGGATCACCCGCAGCGATTTTTATCTGTTCCTTGATCAGGTCAAAATTGGTAACTTCTTCTGTTACGCAATGTTCCACCTGAATCCTGGTGTTCATCTCCATAAAATAAAAATTCCTGTGTTTGTCAACCAGGAACTCTATAGTACCGACGCTTTCATAATTAATAGCCGAAGCCGCCTTTACTGCCGCTGCACCCATTTTTTCGCGAAGTTCATCCGTCATAAACGGAGAAGGAGACTCTTCAACAAGTTTCTGATGTCTGCGCTGAATAGAACAATCCCTTTCACTCAGATGGCAAACCGTACCATACCTGTCACCGGCAACCTGAATTTCTATATGCCGGGGCTCTTCCACGAATTTCTCCATGTAAATCCCGTCATTTTTGAAAGAAGCGCCTGCTTCCATCTTTGCCGTATTAAATGCTTTTTCTACTTCTGATTCTGCCCAAACTACACGCATACCTTTTCCACCACCACCGGCAGTAGCCTTCAGAATAACCGGATAGCCGATTTCTTTTGCAAGTCCTTTAGCCTGATCCACACTTTCCAGTAATCCGCCGCTACCGGGCACTACGGGAACGCCGGCTTTGATCATTGTTTCTTTGGCAGTAATCTTATCCCCCATAGCCCTGATCTGATCGGGAAGCGGGCCAATAAATTTGATACCTGATTCGTTGCAGATTTCCGCAAATTTGGCATTTTCTGCAAGAAACCCATAACCTGGATGGATCGCATCAGCATTAACAATTTCTGCAGCTGCCATCAGGTGGGGGATATGGAGATAGGAATCACTTGAAGCAGGTTTGCCTATACAAACCGCCTCGTCTGCAAATTTTACGTGGAGGCTGTCTTTATCAGCAGTCGAATAAACAGCCACGGTTTTGATTCCCATTTCTCTGCAGGTCCTGATTACACGTAATGCAATCTCACCTCGGTTGGCAATCAATATTTTTTTAAAATTGGTTTTTGAGTCTTTTGTCATTGGAGTTAATTGAAAAACCGGACAACTGCACAGCATTGCACGCAATGCTATTGCTTGGTTAATCAGCTTAGTTTATTTCCACCAGAAAGAGAGGCTGATCGTACTCAACAGGAGAAGCATCTTCCGCCAGTACTTTTACAATTTTGCCGGAAATCTCACTTTCGATTTCGTTGAAAAGTTTCATTGCTTCGATAATGCAAACTACTTTTCCAGGACTTACTTCATCACCTATTTCAACAAAGAGGGGTTTGTCGGGTGATGGTTTGCGGTAAAATGTGCCGATCATCGGACTTTTTATTGTTACCGTATTTTCAGCTTTTGCATTTACAGGTGCCGGGCTGTCGCCTGGTTCCGGATGAGTGCCGGCAGCCGGCTGGGCGGGAGGCAAGGCCGGTTGATATTGCTGAATCGCCATTGGGGGTGGCGAATAGGAAATTACCTGATCCTTTTTCTGCTTAACTGTAATTTTGAACTCTTTCTCCTCGATGGTCACTTCGCCGATGTTGGACTTATTGATCAGTTTGATCAGGTCCTGTATTTGCTTAAAATCCATGGACTCCATGTTGGGTTTCTTAAATTATTGGGAACAGGTTCCGAACTAAGGTATGAATCTTTTCATTTAAAAAAACAGACAAAATTTGTTGAAAATGCCCGAAAATTGCGGAATTCGGGCCTTTTTTGGCCGTTTTCAGGCTAAAATTTGATCAAAATTATTCTTTCACACGTTCCAGATACTCGCCGGTTTTGGTGTTGATCCGGATCGCATCACCTTCATTCACAAAAAGAGGTACCATTATCGTAGCGCCGGTTTCAATTGTAGCCGGCTTTAAGGTACGGGTGGCAGTATCACCGCGTAATCCCTGTTCAGAGTAAGTTATTTTGAAAACGATTTTATCAGGAAGTTCCACACTCATCGGTAATTCAGTTTCAGTATTGATCAGAACTGACACAGCCTGGCCTTCTTTCAGAAACTGGGGTGCATCAACCTTATTCTCTTCAATTGAAATCTGTTCAAAGGTTTCATTATCCATAAAGTTGAAACCAGTATCATCCCTATAAAGGAATTGATAATCCTTTCTTTCAACACGCACAGGAAATATGTTATCACCTGAGTTCCAGGTCTTTTCGATTGTTCTGCTATTATCCAACCCTTTCAGTTTGGCCCAAACTTTTGCAGCAGCCCTGGCAGTTTTATTTTCTCCGAATTCTATTACAGTATATAAACTGCCGTCAAGTTTGATAATCAGTCCCCGGCTTATATCTGCTGTGCTAGCCATATCTGT
>JAATGW010000732.1 GCA_015654495.1 Chitinophagales bacterium | reverse complement strand
CGGGTTATTAACATAAACTAGAAGAATGTTAGTAAATTCGCTATAAACAGGTCAAAAAACGTGCCTACTGAGATTTTTTCAAACGGATAACTCACCGTTTTATTTCTTCCCAGCGGATCACAGTCCCTGCCTACGGATGCCTTGTTTTGAATAAACACAATATCATTTCTGGCGATTCTACCGGGTACCTCTACCTGCAAACATTACGACGGCCCAGAATTGAATCCAATTTATCCGGAGGTTACTACACTCATGAAGCACCAACACCACATTATTACGAAGCCCGTTGGTGTCTGTCAGGACTGACTAAATTCAAACAATGATTAAGAATCTGACGATACACCGAAGAGGGCATTTTCCGCCCGAAAAGAACTTTTACCAATCTGCAGAATTCATGTTATTTTACCCCATCTACTGACGCTTCAGATACATTGGAATGGACAAAAGATTTTCAACCGGATACCGGATAGTGATAACCCTGCTTTGTTTTTCAGTCGCCATCGTTGGTTTCATCATGAAGCTGCCTTCGCAATTCCGGCAATACGACAAAGAACTGCATTCGGCATTTTATTTTCTCGCTGCGGCTTTCCTGAATATATTATTTGTCGGGAGGAAATTATGGCTGCACATTACTGTATTTGTTTTCCTCTATCTTTTCGGTATGGGAATCGAATGGGCGCAGGAATACTCAAAGAAGAAATTCCATATCCCTCATGGTCGTTTTGATCCGGAAGATGTACAATCCAATCTCTATGGATTAATTGCATTTTCGGCAATATGGGTACTGTATGTGCTGCTGTACTATGTATTCAGGTGGAATCAGAATAAAGATAGAACACTGAAGGTGTAACGTTAAACGTATAACGTTTAACGTTCAACGTTTAACGTTTAACGTTATACTCAATTCATCCAGCTGTTTATCATCAATCGTAGAAGGAGCATCAAGCATTACATCACGACCACTGTTATTTTTCGGGAAAGCAATAAAGTCGCGAATGCTTTCGCTTCCGCCAAGGATAGCACAAAGTCGGTCGAAACCAAAAGCGATACCACCATGCGGCGGAGCTCCGTATTCAAATGCACCCAGCAGAAATCCAAATTTATGTTTGGACTCCTCAGGACTCATCCCCAGTGCGGCAAACATTTTTTCCTGCAGTTCGCGCTGGTAAATTCTGATTGAACCACCACCGATCTCATTTCCGTTCAATACCATATCATAGGCATTGGCCTTGATGCCGGCATAAGGATGTTCCAGATAGGCTGCCGGATCACTGATTTCCGGTGCATTATTTATCATCGTTTCTATCTGTGATGGTTTGGGAGATGTAAACGGATGATGGCGCGCAACCCAGCGGTTATCATCTTCACTGTATTCAAATAATGGAAAATCCAGTACCCAGAGTAATCTGAATTCATCTTTTTTTCTGAGTCCAAGTCTCTCGCCGAGTTCCAGCCTCAACTCACTGATGGCTTTACGTGTTCTTTCTTCCGCTCCCGCGAGTATCAACACCAGATCACCCTTTGTAGCTCCTGCTGCATCGGCAATAACTTTCAGCCTTTCCTCACTATAAAATTTATCGACGCTGCTTTTATAATTACCATCTGCATTACACCTGATATACACCAGCCCCTTCATGCCGATCTGCGGGCGCTTAACCCAATCCGTTAGTTCATCAGTTTGTTTACTGGTATATTCTGATATTCCCGGAACAGCAATAGCCAGCACAGTTTCAGCCTGGTCAAATACATTGAAACCGGCTTCATTGATAAGTGCAGATTGATCTTCCCTTTCGCCCCGAACAATTGCCGGAGTTTTCAGATTGCAAACCTTCATTCCGAAACGGATATCCGGTTTATCGTTTCCGTACTGCCACATCGCTTCATCCCAGCTCATTCTCTCCACAATATCCGTATAGTCGATGCCTTTCACATCTTTAAAAATCCTTTTGATAAGGCCTTCAAACATTTCCAGTATATCTTCCTGCTGTACGAAACTCATCTCGCAGTCGATCTGTGTGAATTCGGGCTGACGGTCTGCGCGGAGATCTTCATCGCGGAAGCATTTTACCACCTGGTAATACCTGTCGTAACCGCTCACCATCAGCAATTGCTTAAACGTTTGCGGCGATTGCGGCAGTGCATAAAACTGCCCTTCATTCATCCTGGAAGGAACAACAATATCCCTCGCGCCTTCGGGAGTTGATTTTATCAGAAACGGCGTTTCGATATCCATGAACTGTTTTTCATGGAGGTAATTTCTTGCCGAACGATTCACGGCATAACGCAGTTCAAGATTTTTCTTCACTGTATTCCGGCGCAGATCAAGATATCGGAATTTCATGCGGATATCATCACCGCCATCGGTTTCATCCTGGATAGTGAATGGAGGTACTATTGATTTATTGAGAATAGTGAAATCACTCACTGCAACTTCAATTTCACCTGTGGGTATATTAAGGTTTTTACTGCTTCTTTCGATCACTTTACCTTTTACCTGCAGTACAAATTCGCGGCCGAGTGGCTGTTCGTCCAGTTTTTTATTAAGGGATTCATTGAAGACTACCTGCGTGATTCCATAACGGTCACGCAAATCGACGAAAGTGATTGCACCGAATTTGCGAACGGTCTGCACCCAACCGGCCAGCGTAATTTCTTCCCCGATATTTTCTATTCTTAATGCGCCGCATGTATGAGTCCTGTACATATTACTTGTTGAATTCCTTTATATACCTGAATTTTTCAGGACGGCAAAGATAACCCTATCCGGCGGCAGGGCAAAGAAAAAGACAGTACCGGATATTATTTCTGCCTTTCAATTATTTCATCCGTCTTTTCATTCATTTTTTCACGAAAAGACTTTCGCGGAGCGAGGAATATATAGTAATAACCAAGTATGAATAAACCGATTATGAAAGGTATAAGCGCCAGATGACGCAGACCGATGCCGCCGTTGATGGATTCATCCCAGCCAAAAAATTCGCCTGTCATCCACATACAGTTTGCGGTAATCCAGAATACGACTGCCAGATTATGAATGAGCTCTGAAGTGATCTGCCGGGTTTGCCATGTGATATAAATAGCCACAGCGAGAGTCGGCACGATCATAATCATTCCCGGTATCCTCAGGTTAAGGGCCCAGAAGGAGTCTTTTACAAGCCATAACAGGATATGCAGGTTTTCAATACGCCGGAACTGCGCGGGTATCGAGTAGACGTTTTTTTCGGCCATGTCAGGAAGTTTTATTCTAAAATGAGCCACTAAGATACAGGGTTAAACGTTTAACGTTTGAACGTCTGCCTGCCGGCAAAATCAGGTTAAACTTCCGAAACAACCAAAGCCCGTTAAAAACTGAATTTACTGGTGTTTGCTACGGGGTAATTACGAAGCTTGTTGGTGCTAGCCGGAAGCGATTAAGCAACATGCTGTTGAAGTTGTGCCGCGAAACACCGATAAGGAGTAAATTTATAACTTAACAACCTGACAACTTTATGACCTACAACCTAAAACGTTAAACCTTCAACGTTGCACTTTCACCCTCACCCCCTCACTATGCGCAGCAAACTCAGGAGCATACATGCATTGTACAGTTGCTGGTCCGGCAGAAAAATTTCCCTGCTGAGCAACAAACAAACTGTACTCGAATGTATAAGTGCCTTTGGGCAAATAGGAGATAAAGAAATTCGTTGATGCGTCACGGGTACTCTGATAATATCCCAGACCACCCTGGTATTTATAGGTGCTGATCACATCGACAGGTTCTGTTCCTGATGCCCGCTGATCTTTTACATGGATATACTCCATCATGCGATCACTCCTCAGTTCAATCCTTACGGTGAGCTT
>JAATGW010000282.1 GCA_015654495.1 Chitinophagales bacterium | reverse complement strand
GCAGGAACAATATTGCAGTCCACCTGGGCATCATCGGTGCGGTTCCTGTCATCATAATAATTAATAATTAACCAATAGATGACCGCAAGCGTACCGAAAATCAATAACAGGATAAGAATATTGCGTAAGGCTGTTTTCATTACTCAGGTATGAATTTTTAGTATTTTATCCAACAAATCTTTCTTAATAAAGAACATCCGGAAAGAATTTATATAAGAGGCTATCGTTGCCGGCCCCAATTTGAGGTCATTTTAATACCGGACTTTCTGAGGCAATGCTCCGCAGCTATTGGCATTTGGATTATCGGCCTTGCTCATCCATTTAATCAGATGATACCAGGTATTTAATCCATTCAATTTCATTTATTCTTATTTAGAAAATCTTTTCCAATCTCAGACGCATTAAACCGATAACATCCAATCAACGAAGGTGAATTCAGAACAATTCTGATGGATCAGACAACCTGAGTTGAAACTTCCGTTTTTTGCCTATTACTCCAACTCACGAATATGGTATAAAATACTGACAGAATAATCGCCCCTTTAAACATTCCTGTGAAACCCCAGGCGACCATTCCGCCGATTACACCAAGGAAAAGAACGAGTATCGGCAGTTTCCCGCTGCGTGCGATCAGAACAGGTTTAAGAACATTATCGATACCCATCAACACCACAATACCATATATCGTTACAAAAATGGCGGTTCCGGTTTGTCCATGTGTTCCAAGCCAGATGGCTACAGGTACCCACACCAGTACGGGACCTACCTGGATTACTACCAGAAAAAAGGTAATGGCCGCCAATGCCACGGCAAATGAGATTCCTGCAATAGCAAAACCAATCCAGGCCGCAAGTGCGGCAATGAATGCGGTTCCCATAACGCCAACGGCTACTCCTTTTACCGCCCGGCCGGTGGCATCCACCAAAGCAGGGCCATCAGTTATGCCAACAATTGCACGCATTGTATCATATAATGGCTTCAATACCTGTTCCCTTTTTGTGAGTAATAATGCAGAGACAATTATACCCACTATGAATTCCAGTGCAGCTCCCACAATGCCAGCTCCGCCCGAAACGAGAGTTTTCATTGCGGCCGTGATCTGTGGCTCATACAATACGACCGTATGAGTAGGATCGGTTTGCATATCGCTCCAGAATCCACTGATCTTGTCGCCAACAAACGGAAGCGTTGCTATCCATGCAGGTAAGTCAGGCACTCCATTTACTTTTGCACTTGATATCCATAACATCACCTGAGTTACATAATCACTCAACACCGAAATGATATAGATAAATGGCATCGCAATAATCAGAATAAGGAGGACAGCATACACAAAAGCAGCCAGGCCTCTTTTGTTTTTAAAAAGCTTTACCAAACGTTCAAAAAGCCCGGCCAGCGCAACGGAGAAGATAATGGCATAAGTAAATACACCAAAAAAGACGCTTAAAACCACGTAAAGATCAAACAGCAGTATGAGAAGGAATAATAAAGCTAATGCTGTTTCTATGACTCTGCGCGCATTGTCTTTGGTTAATGTATCCATAACAGAAGTTTTAAAGTTTTAAATGCCTACCGGAAAAAATCCAACTATCAGCAATTCATTTTATATTTTCTTATTTGCTTTTTTTACAGCCTGATAAATTTCCGCCTTGTTCAGGCTTTTATTCAGGCCTCCAACTTCAGTGCTGATACCTGTTTGTTAATTCATCACATCTGGTCGTTTATTAAGCTGCACACTGTGTTTGAACATTCCGATAGATAAAATTTAAACACCACCATGTCTGAAGACCGACTTCATCAGGTGCAGCAGTTATGAAGGACAAACATCCTTTGTAATATTCCTATCGTCTTTTCAAATGATACAGACGTTAATGTCAAGTGTGCTTGCTGACTATTTCCAGGCTTTTATTTTCTGACACTCACAATTGCTGAATACGAAGAATTACTTGTTTTCATTTCTGTTAGTAGCGGCAGATCAGGTTCGAAGGACAACTTCAGCGCAGTTTTAAAGGGACGTCCGAAAATAAACATTTTTAGATACCGGACAATTAAATAATACTGCATTGGCCGGTGGAATTTAAAGTCGGGTTCCCGGATATTCCTGCTATTTATCCTCCTTCTGCAAAACCTTCAAACACTGTCATTCCCCCATCAATAAAAATACTGGCACCAGTGATATAATCAGACGCATCAGATGCAAGAAACACTGCCAGGTTCGCTACGTCTTTCGGTTGGCCGATCCTGTTATATGGTATCAGCGACATGAGTCGTTCCATCGCTTCAGGGGTATCCCATGCTGGTCTGTTAATAGGTGACTGAACCGCGCCAGGGCAGATACTGTTTACCCGGATCTTGCGGTCACCATATTCCTGTGCGAGACTCTGCATAAACATTTTTATTGCTCCCTTTGAAGAAGCATAGTTTACGTGACCACCCCAGGGTATCAGTTCATGCACAGAGCTCATACAGATTATTTTGCCACATGCCGGCGATCTATCAGGCTGAACGCCGCGGCGCAGCATTTCAACAATCGCTTCACGTGCACAAAGGAATTGCCCGGTTAAATTGACATTCATCACTTTTTCCCATTGCGCGAGTGTCATATCATGAAACGGAGCGTCCCGCTGTAGTCCTGCATTGTTTACCAGAATATCAATGGTGCCAAATTCATCGTACATGGCTTTGAACATGGCCTTTACTTCGGCCTCATTGCCTACATCTGCTTTAAGTGCGATTGCTTTTGATCCGAAAGACCGGATTTTTTCGACAACCACTTCCGCCTGTTCCGGGCCAACAACATAATTCACTGCCACGTTTGCGCCTGCTTCAGCAAGACCGATCGCGATAGCTTCTCCTATTCCTGAATTTGCACCTGTTACCAAAGCGTTCTGTCCTTTCAATGAATACTGAATCATTGCATTGTTTTTGTGCTGCTGATTATTCCTGGAGAAATCAGAAGGGGAGGCAGTTCCGATAAAAATAGATCAAAAAAATATAACCAATTAGAATCCGGCTCATTTAACTGTTTAATGTCCGCTGGTTTCAATTCTCAACAGGTGTCCCAAACTGTAGTACATAACCATTATTGTCGTAAATGGCAAACTCGCGCATACCGTACTCGAAACTTTCCAGAGGATAAACGATCCGTGCAGTTTCCCTGACCTGTTCCCAAAACAAATCCACATCAGGCGTCTGATAATAAAAAGAGCCCGTAAATTCTGGTTTCACAAATGCCAGATGCTGATTAGGCAAAGCAAGCATTATTTCAACTCCTTCAAAACTCAGCGTAGCCCAGCCCCAGTCTTTTTCATATGCATCACAGGTAAAGCCCAGTTCTTTTACATAAAAATCGATTGTTGCAGGAATATCTGTAGTGTACAGCATCGGAACAAGTTTTGTTATTTGCGCGGTTGCCATATTTTTATTTTTTATGAATTTCTTTTCTACTATCCCTCACCGTTAGCCAGGTTACCCATGATTTTTTTGATGGTTCCGTAAACCCGTTTACTCATTTTTTAACAGAACAAAATATTTCTGAACAAATTATTTCATTTAAAGAGAAATAACAAGAAATCAAGGGCCGTTCAACATTAAACGTTAAACGTTGAACGTTGAACACTAAACTCCCGTTTCCCCTTATCTTTATTTATTATTAAGGAATTCAGATTAAAAGATGTTTCCTGAAAAAAAACTGGTTTATGATATCGGTGCACATTCGGGCGAGGATACCAGCTGGTACCTTTCCTGCGGCTATAATGTTGTCGCTGTTGAGGCGAACCCATTTCTGGCTGCAGAGTTGCGGGAAAAATTCCGTGATGCAATTGAGGAGGGGAAACTAAAAATTGTGGAGGCCGCAATTACAGGAGAGAAACAAAATGAGGTTGAGTTTTTTGTTTGTGAACACAGCGGAGAAGGCTCAATATATAACAAGCGATTAAAACAAGCCGGCTTGAAATATGAAGCTGTTCAGGTGCCGGCTATGCAACTGGAGGATGTTTTCAGAGAATCGGGAGTTGGGTATTATTGTAAGATTGATATTGAGGGCGCCGATGTCCCGGTTTTGAAAACTGTTACCAGAACAGATCTGTTACCGGCCTATATTTCCCTGGAAATCTGCGGGAAATCCTTACTTGACTTGAAAGCTGATCCCACAGAACTTTACAAACCACTCGATCACCTGGTTAGCCTGGGGTATCGCAGGTTTAAATTGATTGATCAATACTCCCTTCATTCTTTATCCCCTCAACCATTTTACAAATGGCAGCGAAACCTGTTCCTTCGAATTCTGAAAAAGAGTTTCAGGATATTGCGGGTCTATCCTCCCGCACTTTTGCCCAGGCAGTGGTATCAGCGGAAATATGCTGTAACATTCGGTGAAGAATCTTCAGGCCCTTTTGGCGAAATGCTTTTAGGCGATTGGTATTCAGCAGAGCAGATGCGCCATATTATCCGCGACAGATTTATTGAATTCGATGCAGGCGAACGGACACGCCATCATATTTTTTGGGTTGATCTGCATGCGGCCTTTTAGTTTGCTGTAACCATATTTGAACAGTGGCTGCGGGTGTGATTTTTGCAGCGCATAACCGTGAAAAACTAAATATGGAAAATCAGGTCGCGCCGGCTTTTGAAATACTGCTTGGCTTATATCAGCTACAGAAAGAAACGGAGCAGAAATACACTTTATTACTGCGTCATCTGCCTGGCATTGAAGGCGATATCAGTTCCATTTTCGAAAGAATCGTTGAAGCCTGCCGTTCAAACCTGGCGGAGCTGAAAATTTTTCTGAAAGAAAACTATAATCTTTTCAGTGAGTCAGCCGATACAAAACCAACATTGGAACAATTGCATGAGTTGACTAACAGAAAAAATATCCTGAGATACTGTCTTAATGATGTGGAAAAAATCACCAATGCTTATTCCATCGCACTTTCCTGGAAAGGTACTGAACGCACAGCCGGGAGCCTTCCATTGGCACAGATGGAAAAGATTACCCGCCTTCACGAACATCTCAAAAAGTTCAGCGAGTCGCTGTAGATTGAAATAGGTTGTTAAGTTTTAGGTTGTAAGTTATAAGTTCCCTGACTACAGACTTCCGACAACCGACTACCGACTACACCTTCCTGATTACTCATTCTTCCAGCAAACTACTGCCCTTTTCCTGCTAACTGCACAATAACAGATTTTTACTATTTATAGCTGCATGACATTTGCGCCACTAAAACAATGTTATGCAAGGCAACTTCAAAAAACAACTGCACAAAGATCTTAAACTCACCCTCAGTACCGGCGCCACACTGGGCTTTACCGTTTTCGCGTGGATCCGGACTACATTATATGAAATACCATTTTCTGTAGCCGAAGACGGATTCAATATGTTTCGTGTGATCATTACCGGTTGGATATTGATGATTGTGCGAAGGCGATACATATACGCGCGGTTTTTGATCACAGACCGG
>JAATGW010000726.1 GCA_015654495.1 Chitinophagales bacterium | reverse complement strand
TAAAAGATAAGATGATGGTTTATGGTGATAAAACAGATGAGCGGGTAAGGATCATTCCAACAGAAAAAAGTTTTCAGCAACGATTTTGTTTACAGGATGATTTGATTTTACAGCTATCTGACTGGGTGGTAAAGATTGAATCCTATTATTCCGATTTGCGAAACAAGTGGACGCCGATGGATGTGGAGTGGGCAGTTGATGGCCTGAGTAAAGAGCTGTTTATAGTGCAGGCGAGACCAGAAACAATTCATTCGCAGAAAGATCATCACCAGATTACAGAATACAGAATAAAGCAAAACAACGGAGAGTACAAACTGTTGGTGAAAGGAATTGCAGTGGGGGATAAGATTGCCTGCGGCAAAGTGAATATCCTGTTTTCTATGGATAAACGTGTGATCGACGGACATGAATTTGCAGACGGTGATGTACTTGTAACAGATATGACGGATCCTGATTGGGAACCACTGATGAAAAAAGCTTCCGCCATCATAACCAACAAGGGTGGCCGAACCTGCCATGCAGCAATAGTTGCACGTGAGCTTGGTGTGCCGGCTATTGTGGGTTGTGGTAATGCAACAGAACTTCTCCAGGATGGCAGGTGGGTAACAGCGAGCTGCGGTGAAGGGGAAACCGGATTGGTGTACGAAGGAGCGGTGCCTTTTGAAAAAAAGGAATTTGATCTTCGTGATCTGCCGCATATCAATACTTCACTCATGCTGAATGTAGCATCACCTTCTATGAGTTTTGGCTTTTCTCATTTGCCAAACCAGGGAGTAGGATTGGCAAGAGAGGAATTCATCATCAACAACTATATTCAGGTGCATCCGCTCGCTTTGTTACATCACCATGAATTAAATGACTCACTGTTAAGTAGTGAGATCAGGAAAAAAATCGCGGGATATGATAATGAATCAGAATTTTTTATCAGGAAATTATCGTACGGAATTGCAAAGATCGCAGCCTCGTTTTATCCGCGGAAAGTGATTGTACGTTTCAGCGATTTCAAAACAAATGAATATTATAACCTGCTGGGCGGTCATCATTTTGAACCGAAAGAGGAGAATCCGATGATCGGCTGGCGGGGTGCCTCGCGCTATTATTCTGAAAAATACAAAGCTGCTTTCGGTCTTGAATGCAAGGCGATCCAGGTGGTGCGTGAAGAAATGGGTTTAAGTAATGTAACGGTGATGATTCCTTTCTGCCGTACGGTAGAAGAATTAGTTCGGGTCAAGGATGTGATGAAAGAATACGGTCTGGAAAGGGGAAGGAACGGACTTGAACTATATCTCATGGCTGAAGTGCCTTCCAACATTATTATGGCTGATGCTTTTGCACGGCATATTGACGGGTTCTCGATCGGATCTAATGATCTCACACAGCTTACATTGGGTCTTGACCGCGATTCAGCGCATGTGGCGCATCTGTATGATGAAAGAAATCAGGCGGTTAAGATTATGATCACGATGCTGATCCATGCTGCCAAACGCAATGGAGTTAAGGTTGGCATCTGCGGACAGGGGCCATCTGACTTTCCGGATTTTGCACAATTCCTCGTGGAACAGGGGATTGATAGCATTTCTGTAACACCGGATTCTGTTGTGAAAACAATTTACGCGATTGCTGAGATAGAAAACCGGTTAGGCGTTAGCGTTGAGCAAATGTCTTCGGCACTGGTTGCCTGATCCCTGGATTCTGGAAACTTAAGTATTGTTATCAAAAAGAAAATTTGAATTAATATTATTTTAAGGTTGGTTGTTGGCCGGTGATTATAAAGCATACTGATCTTACAAATCAAAAGTCCATCTGAAAAAAGTTTCAGATGGACTTTTAGTTATATCAGTCTGAATATTTTGACTAGTGTGCAGAAGCGAGGTTGCCCACTGCTCTGGGATTGGTTTTTTTCTGCCAGAAATAGAAAATAAGAAACAGAACAATCAGAATTACAGGGAATGTGACCATCTTGGTAAGCGTAGCCTGACCCGCTGCAAGGTCCAGTTCGTCACCGGAAAGTCCTTCTGCAGCTTTTGCTACTGTGGCAGAATCAATCCAGCTTCCAATGAAAGGCTGGAAAATTGCTGTTGAAAACATGCCCACACCACCTACGATTGACATACCCAGCGCTCCGCTTAATGGTACTCTTTGAGCAACGGCACCAACCATTGTCGGCCAGAAAAAACATACACCGATAGCAAAAAATACTGCGGCAACATAAGCAAGCGGGCCCGTTACTGTACTGAAAAGGTATATGCCTATGGCTGCAAAAATGGCTCCTCCCAATAATACACCGGTCTGCCCGAGTGCATGTGTCACAGGTCCGCCAAACCATCTGCCTATGGCCATCAGGCCGGTTACCAGGGCAAGGATCAGCATCGGGCTGGCGCCGCTTTTAGACATGATTAATCCTACCCACTGCTGGGGACCGAACTCCGTAATGGCAGTGAGCGCCATGCATACAAAAATGAAAATATAGATCCATGTAGCCATTGCCTTCAGGTTCTGAGAAATATGAGCAGAACCTTCGAATTTGGGTTTTGGAAATGATTTTCCGAAAAAAAGGACTGCATAGATGATTGTGGGTATCATAGTAACCCACATCTGAGCCTGCCAGCCCATCTTCTGATCAGTCATGAATTTTGATATCAGGCTTCCGACGACAATTCCACCCGGGAACCACATGTGGAACCTGTTTAACATTTTGCTCATTTTGTCACCTGAATACATATCTGCAATCATCGGATTACAGGCGGCTTCAGTACATCCGTTACCAATCCCGATAAAGAGAGTGGAAACCAGTAAAGTGGTATAACTGCTGGCATAGATGGTCGTAAGTATACCGATAGTGTGGCAGACAAAAGCCACCATCATAATGTTTCTCGGTCCGAACGTATGGTAAACCAGGCCTCCGATGATCATTGAAATCGGGAATCCGAGGAACCACATGGAATTAATAAAGCCCAGTTGTTCGGCGGAGAGGTCAAAGTTTACACCCAGTTCCTTTAGAATCCCTGCCCGGATTGAAAAGGTGAAGGCTGTTGTGATAAGGGCAAAGCAGCTACCGTTGAAGAGCGCGCTTTTATTAATGTTCTCGTTCATTAAAAAAGGTTTTTTGACGTTTTAGGTAAAAAAGGCATCGTTGAAACTTATGAAGTAGCAATATAAAAATAAATAGGTTATTAAGGGAATTTGGTTAAGATAATGATCAGAATTGATAATAGGAAGAAGCATGAAGTTTATATCCTATTTGTTTGATATCACCTGAAAAACTTCAAAGAGGGAATTTCACTTGTAAATACAGGCTGAATTTGTGTTTTTTTGCCGGGAAGTCGGGGAGTCGGAAAGCTGACGGGATGAATTTAGCACCGTGTATTTCTTGCCGCCTTACCGTCTTCCCGGCAAGAAACACTACACACTTCCTGCTTTAAAACATTTTATCTCTGTGTTTCTCTCCTGTTATGGCTTACTCAGAAATTTATTTTGGAAGAAATTCTGAAAGTGTGGAGTAAGACGTTTTTTTGCCGGGAAGTCGGGAAGTCGGAAAGTTGACGGGATGAATTTAGCACCGTGTATTTCTTGCCGCCTTACCGTCTTCCCGGCAAGAAACACTGTATTAAAAAAATTTGAGAGTTCAATTGAACCACACATAGGTTCTAGTATGACGCTGGTTGCCTTAATAAACCTACCGTCAAAGACATTAGTTCTGTTTCTGGATATTAATCAATTTTGTGAGTCTTTCACACCTTCTTACTTCTTACCTCTCACTTCTGACCTACCTTGACCCTTTCGCCTGTGGCATTATAAGTGCCCATAAGACTTCCGGTAATATGGTCTTCGTCTTTTTTCGTAAAGACTAAGTTCACATCATAGCCATTGGCACTATAATAAGCCGTAACCTGGTCGCCGCTCAATTCCACTTTGGTGAATTTGGCAATTTCTGCGCCCGAGATCCCATCCTGAACAGTTCCCGATAAACCGCTGGCTGTTTTCTCAAAAATGTAAAACCTGTTTAAATCTCCCAGGGGCGTTTCCGGTATCAGCACGTGCCATTTTCCGGTAAAATAATCAGCTCCTGTTTTTGCCTGTGCATTCGCATACAATGACGACAACAGAATAAATAATCCTGATAAAAGAATCTTTGTCTTTTTCATATTACTTGTGAGTTTTTGAATTTTAAAAGCAACCTGTCAGTACAACAACGCGCACATTGCATCAAAGCTTTCGCAGATGCAAAGCTCCGTTTCCACAATTTATGCGATACCAGGCACTAAGCGAAAAACAGAGGTAGATTTTAACCGGTATATTCCATGCATTTTTAAACATCGTCTGTTATTTACTGTTCTTGTCTATCCCGTATCAATAAAGGAATTGACCTGAGCAATTACCTCTTTATACCTGACAGTGATAATCCTGCCAATTTCAGAACACAACAGAATTATGATACCAACAGTTTCGAAAATTACCAGGGCTTTGTCCTGTCGCAGGAAATTTATGATACGATAAATGCATTCGTAGATACACTGCTTTCATCATCTGAGAAGATCATTAATCCATTATCTGAAGGGGGAATATATTGCGGTCCTGAATTTTTTGTGGAGATCGGCAATAGATCCGGAAAACACTTTTATATAGTTTATGCCGGCGGTACCTCTATCCACAATTTTTTCCGGATGTTTTATCATTTTGAAGATAGTGATTCGGAAAAAATGCCAATTCAAATTCAGCATCTTTTGGTTCATCAAACCTGTTAGGTCTTAAAGACGTTACAGGTTTACTCATCCATCATTTCAACCTGATCCCGCACCCACTCCTCTATTTGTTTGCTTTTAAAATCAAACCATTGCTGACGGTAATCACCTGATTGATCGATCTGAAATTTAAAATTGGCGAAAGGCTTTCGACCGGATATAGCCTGGCTGAGTCGTTGTATCAAGGCTTTATCATCCAGTGTAGAAATAAAATTTTCCATAATCCGGAAACTTTCATGAGACATCATTTTTGGGATAAGCCTGAAATCCGGATCAGTCATTACTTTTATCACAAGTTTAAGAGAATCCTCATTTTCATATTCTTCGTCCGTTTCTTCTTCGCTCTCCCAATCCAGTTCTGCTTCCTCATCGGTCAAATAAACAAATTCACCGGTTTTTCTATGAAAGTAACAATGTAATCCGGCATCAAGATATTCTGCAATTTCTTTAATCAGCTTATCGTCGGGTTTCATAGTCTTTTTCTTTGAGATAATCTGAAACAAACAGCAAAGTTAATGTAAGAAAAACATTTTCATGTGTGATATAAGGCAGGAGGCAGGAGTAAGCAGGCAGAAGGGTATAGACAACAATGATCACTGAATCATCACTATCAGTGGCTGTACCAACCGGACGAAAATCCTAACAGGTCTTATCAAACAGTCTGAAATTTAAACGCTTTAAATAAGACCTGTTAGGATTTGCTTACCTATCTGAAATATACAAAAGCAGAAATTGTAGAGACGCGATGCATCGCGTCTCTACAAAAATGTATTGCGTCTCTACAAAAATGCATCGCGTCTCTACAATTATTCCTCCACACCACCTTGCCTGATTACAGGCGATTTCACCTCTTTCCTGCCAAATTTCCAGGTCGCGGAGATCCAGAAAAACATGGTCTGGTAGCGGTTGGTGATCTCCTGATAAAATTGACTGGATGAAGAAACCTGTTTCAAGGCTTGTTCCGGTGGTGGCAGAAAAGTATCACCACGGATACTGAGCGAAAACTTTTCGCCCTTGAAATTTTTATTGAGCACGAGCGCATAATATTTCCAGATCTCACGGTATCCCTGCAGCGTGATGTCGGGCGTGGAGAAAGCGCCGATTATTTCTGCGCTGAAACCCTGTTTAAAACCATAGGTAAAATTCAGATTGAAGCCGGCCTGGTTGCCAGTATTGCTTTGCTGCAGCGCTTCACTCTTCAGGTAAACATGCCTGAGATTGATGGTAGCAGTGATACTGGTTTTCTGCGGCCATTTTCTGGTGATACTGG
>JAATGW010000210.1 GCA_015654495.1 Chitinophagales bacterium | reverse complement strand
TAAGAAGTACGAGGTACGAAGTAAGAAGTGCTGAAGATCGTTAGTTGCAGCACAAAATAATTTCTCCTGAAAATTCAATTGTAGAGCCGCAGGCTCGATGACCATGTCGTGGCGGATTTTAATCCGCTGACGAGATAAGATGTTGGAGGAAACCTGTATTTCAATAGCCCCCAGCTTCAGCTGGGGGTAACAAGAAAAAAATGAAATATCGCAGAGCCGTAGGCTCGATGATCCTGTAGTGGCGGATTTTAATCCGCTGATGAGCTAAGATGTTGAAGATGTCTGTATTTCAATAGCCCCCAGCTTCAGCTGGGGGAAACATTAATCCCGCAACAATCGTTTAACAAATCATTAGCGCAGTAGAAATATCATTTTTTGCGTTGGAACGTTTTAATAAGCAGATAGCTGATTCGCTGCATGCCTTTCAGAAAAATATTTGAAAAACCTTTTTTGGCAGGGTATTTGCTTATAAATCAGCAGGTTGGACCCGTTTTTATAAATCCTCGTTTCCTAAATGACCCCGTTTTGGTATTGAATTCTGGTCTGATACCCTGAAAAAACACATTTAAATAAGATATTCATATTTGTATGGAAGAACAATTCTTTGTTCTTCTTTTTTTTTACATTTAGAAGTCTCGCCACTCTTTACATGAAATCATTATTGCTCATCCGGCATGCGAAAAGCAGCTGGGAAAACTTTAGTGTACCTGATTTTGACAGGCCTCTGAATGAGAGGGGTAAGAAAGATGCGCCTATGATTGCCGAAAGGTTAATAATAAGAAAAGTCCAGATAGATGGATTTGTTTCGAGTCCGGCAAAACGGGCTAAAAAAACTGCTCAGGCTTTTGCCGAAAAATTCGGCCGTAATAAAGAAACCATACTATACCGGGATGAGCTATATGAAGCGGGCACAGAACAATTTTATGAAGTGATAGCTGATCTGGATGATGCACAGGAGAATGTAGCCATTTTCTCTCATAACCCGGGAATCACGTCTTTTGCAAATGAAATGCAGGTTGCTAAAATTGATGAAATGCCTACCTGCAGTGTTTTCGCAATCCATGCTCCAGTAAAAAGCTGGAAAGAATTCCGCCAGGCATTAAAAGAATTCTGGTTTTTTGAATATCCCAAAAAGATTCAACCGTAAATAAGCAACACATAAAAAAACGGCTGAATCAAAAGGTTCAGCCGTTTTTACTTTTAATCAAGGTTATTTCAGACCGTACTTGTGCTTGTATCTTTCGTACAACTGTTTATGTTTATCGGTCAGATCGATCGCACGTCCACGGATAAACGCTGCTGTTATCAGGCTCGTGCGCATATCCAGTATATCACCTTCGCTGATCACCAGGTTTGCATCTTTCCCGACTTCAATGGATCCTGTTTTATCGGCAATTCCCAGAATTTTTGCTGCATTCAGCGTTATCGCTGACAGTGCTTCTTCTTTTGTAAGTCCATATGCTGCGGCTGTGCCGGCATTGAAAGGAAGATTTCTGCCCCGGTGCTGTCCGTCAATATCATTAATTGCAAATAAAACTCCGGCCTTCTGAAGTTGCGCCGGGGTTTTGTAGGGCTGATCTACATCATCATCATTGTTTGTCGGTAAACTGTGCATCTGGTCCAGAATTACCGGGATATTATGTTCCTTGAGCAAATCAGCCACCTGGTAGCTTTCACTCGCACCCACCAGCACAATATCAAAACCGAATTCCTTTTCGAAATCTACCGCTACCAGAATTTCCTTAACAATATCACAATGGATAAACAATTTCTGTTTTTTGGAATACAAACCCTGAACTGCTTCCATTTTCAGATTGGTTTCCTTTGTTGCGGGAAGTGTCGCGTAAACCTTAGCCTCCCTGAAAAATGCTTTTATTTCTTCTATTTTGTCGAGTCCTCTTTTTACGGGATCGCCCTGCGGTTGTGGCGGACCAAAAAATGAAGTCCTGGGTATATTAAGCAGCTGCGGCATGCGGAGATGAATTGCGCCGTCCATTTTATACACCGCGTCTTCCCAGTTCCAGGCATCAAGCTGTACAACAGATGATGAGCCACTGATTGTGCCCCCGTTTGGCACCACATTCACCAGAAGAACTCCGTTTGACCTGAGCGTATTTATAACTTTTGAATCCGTATTGTATGCTACAATTGAACGTATTGAAGGATTAAGATCGCCGATTTCGTTTACATCGGAAGTTGCGCGAACGCTGTTGATATCAACAAGGCCCAGGTTACTGCCGGATAAAATAAGGCCGGGATAAACATGCTTTCCAGCAGCATCAACCACCTTCGCATTTGTTCCGGTGGCATTTACATCCTTTCCCACTTTAGTTATCTTTCCCTGGTTGATTTCGATCGTGCCTCCTTCAATTACCTGACCATTACCAACATGGATAACCGCATTTTTAATATACAGCAAACCCGCGTAATCAGGT
>JAATGW010000622.1 GCA_015654495.1 Chitinophagales bacterium | reverse complement strand
GAGCGCCATTGTTCAGAAAGGTCACGGTGAAACTGCCCAACGGGAAAACATTAAGTATACAGGCTCCTGATAATAGCCCGGCCAACCGGTATATCGCAGGAATGAATGTGAACGGTAAGGTATATACGAAAAACTGGATCAGTCATAAAACGCTGACCGATGGCGCCACTATTATACTGAGGATGACTGATAAACCCGAAAGATCAAGAGGTACAGGAGATTCAGATCTGCCTTTTTCTTTTTCGGTAGATGCGGGAAACTGAATTTATTAAAAAACTAAATCAATAATCATGAAAATAAAAACATTGTTGTACCTGTGCATTACGGTACTGATTGTTTCCTGTGCGGGAAAAGCGGGTGTATCAAAAGAAAAAGGATGGGTTAAACTATTCGATGGAAAAACTTTCAATGGCTGGAAAATTAACGAACATCCGGAAACATTTAAAATTGAAGATGGAAGCATCGTGGTTAACGGATTTCGTTCGCATATGTTCTATGAGGGTCCTGTTGGCAATCACGACTTCAAAAATTTTGAATTGAAATGTACCGTCATGACCATGCCGGGATCCAATTCAGGAATTTTTATTCAGACTGCTTACCAGGATTCCGGTTGGCCCGCAAAGGGATTTGAAATCCAGGTGAATAATTCCCAGAGTGACTGGCGCCGTACCGGAAGTGTTTACGGGCTACAGGATGTGCGTGAAGTGTATGTTAAAGACAATGAATGGTATGTAGAGCATATCATCGTAAAGGACAGAACGATTACTGTTAAGCTGAATGATAAAGTAATTAATGAGTATACTCAGCCGGAAAATTTTGTGCCTACAAAGGGAAATGAAAAACGCCTGATTTCATCAGGTACAATTGCGCTGCAGGGGCATGACCCTAAGAGTAAAGTGCTGTACAAGGATGTCAGCATAAAGATTGAATAGTTTTTAAACCGCATTAGCAAACGACAATCACAATCCGGCCGGGTAAGATATTACACCGGTCCTGAAAAATTATTGTTCATATGACAGTCGTACAGCTTAAAACTACTGCAGAAGCCATGACAAAAACAAAATTCAGCGGATACCTTGTACTGATCACAGTCATTGCTTCCCTCGGTGGATTGCTATTTGGATTTGATATCGCCGTAATTTCCGGGATTTTGCCGATTGTAAAACAGCAATTCGGATTTAGTCCTGCGCAGGAAGGTTGGTTTGTTTCTTCAGCATTGATTGGAAGTATTGTTGGCGTCGCCTTTTCCGGCGAACTGAGTGATCGTTTCGGAAGAAAAAAGATGCTGGCACTCTCCGCATTTCTGTTCTTCTTTTCCGCCCTGGGATGTACTTTATTTCCCGATACGTTCTGGATAATCAGCTCCCGTATGTTAGGCGGAGTTGGTATCGGCGTAGCGTCAATCATTGTACCATTGTATATATCCGAAGTGGCACCCGCTCAGATCCGGGGAAGACTGGTGACATGTTATCAGTTAGCCGTTACCGTCGGGATCCTGATTGCTTATCTTGCCAATGCAGGTCTGTTGAAATATTCTACCAGTCATACAGGTAGCGGTGATACCGGCTTATTGCAATTTCTTTTTGTTGAAGAAGTATGGCGTGGTATGTTCAGTATTTTATTGTTGCCTTCGCTATTATTTTTAATTGGCTTATTTTTTGTTCCCGAGAGCCCGCGCTGGCTGATCCTGAATTCACGCCTGCCTGAAGCCATAAAGATATTTACCGCAATATCCAAAGATGTTGCAGGTGCTACACTTGAAGCAGAGCAGGTAAGTAAACACAGCAGGAACGAAAAAGGAAGTTACAAGGAATTACTGGAGCCTGGTACCAGGAAAGCTTTAGTCATTGGTTTATTACTGCCCCTGCTTTCCCAGTTCAGCGGCATTAATGCCATTATTTATTATGGACCAACCATCCTGCAAAATGCCGGCATTCCATTGAGTGATTCATTGATGAGCCAGATCTATTTCGGTGTTGCTATCGTGTTATTCACGTTTATTGCCATCTGGAAAGTGGATGGCATGGGCCGCAGAAAATTATACCTGGTGGGAACTGCCTGCGCTACCGTGAGTTTATTTTTAACCGGCCTGTGTTTTTACCTCGGTTATACAGGGATCTGGCTATTGCTCTGTGTATTACTCTTCCTTGCGAGTTTTGCCTTTTCTATCGGACCACTAAAATTTGTGGTTGCCTCTGAAATTTTTCCAAACAAGATCCGCGGTCGTGCGCTTGCGCTGAGTATAATGATGATGTGGATTGCTGACACAATCGTAGGTCAGCTCACGCCCATTTCACTTAAGAGTCTTGGTACTGCCGGCACATTCTGGGCATTTGCCATTTTCTGCCTGATAGGTTTTTTTGTTATCCTGAAATTGCTTCCGGAAACAAAAGGAAAGTCACTTGAACAAATCGAGGATTTCTGGAAACATGTACATTAAACGTTGAACGTTCAACGTTGAACGTTTAACTTTCCCTCATATATCGTACTTTGTTCTGTTTACCATGATCGATATTTCCACAGAACTCAAAACCATCATTCCTTCTGAACGAATCAAAACCAGGCTGATCGATTTATTGGCTTATGCGTCTGATGCGGGTTTCTATCACCTGCAACCCAAAGCTGTGGTTCAGGTTATTTCAGAAGAAGAGATCAATGCTTTATTTAATTTTTCCCATCAGCATAAAATTCCGCTCGTGTTCAGAACGGGTGGTACAAGTCTTTCCGGCCAGGCAATAACAGATGGTATACTGGTCGATCTCAGTAAATACTGGAGCTCGGTTAAAGTGGAGGAAAATGGATCACTTGTTCGCGTGCAGCCAGGAATTACCGGTAGCATGGTCAATGCGCATCTGAAAAAGTCCGGAAGAAAAATTGGCCCGGATCCCAGTAGTATCAGCACCGCTATGATGGGTGGCATACTCTCCAATAATTCCAGCGGTATGTGCTGCGGTGTTGCGCAGAATGCCTATCATACGGCAAAGCATATACGTTTTATTTTACCCGATGGAAGCCGGTTCACTACAGAAAACCCCGCGGATTATAAAAGGTTTGAAATTGAATGCGACTCCCTGTTCAGTTCTGTAGCCGGACTGCGTAATGAAATTATCGCCAATGAAAATCTTCACTCACTGATCCGAAAAAAATACCAGACCAAAAATACAGTAGGATATGGCCTGAATGCTTTTATTGATTATCACCATCCATTGGATATTTTCAGTCATTTACTGATTGGAGCAGAAGGAACCCTTGCATTTATTGCCGAAGCAGTACTTGAAACAGTGGCAGACCCGCCCCATAAAGCAACAGCACTTATCTATTTCCCCGAAATATTTTCTGCCTGTAAAGCAATTGTTCCTTTGATCAATGCCAATGCTTCCATGGTTGAGCTGATGGATCGGGCTTCATTAAGGGCAGTAGAGAACTACCAAGGCATTGACCCTTTTATAAAAACCCTCGATGAAAACGCGGCTGCCCTGTTAATAGAATTCCAGGGAAATACGGCAGAAGAGCTGGCAACAGGTGTAAATGCATTCCTTTCCATTTCTTCTTTATTTGAATTTCTGAATCCTCCGGTATTCACAAGCGACAATGCAGAAAGAGAATTCCTTTGGAAAATCAGGAAGGGTTTATTTCCTGCAGTAGGTGCTGTGAGAGCAGGGGGCACTACAGTTATTCTGGAAGATATTGCTATTCCTGTTGCCAGCCTGGGTGATGCGATACTTGATCTCCAGTCGCTCTTCAAAAAATACCTTTATTTCAATGCAATCATATTCGGCCATGCAAAAGACGGCAATCTTCATTTCGTAGTCACGCAGTCTTTTAGTACAGAAACGGAAATTGAAAGGTATGATCTGTTTCTGCGTGAAGTTGTTGAGCTGGTTGTAAAAAAATATGATGGAGCATTAAAAGCTGAACATGGAACCGGAAGGAATATGGCGCCGTTTGTGGAAACAGAGTGGGGCACCGAAGCATACGCAGTTATGAAAAAACTCAAAGCTGCGGCAGATCCCTTCGGTCTGCTTAATCCCGGAGTAATCATCAATAACGATCCGGAAGCACACAGAAAAAATTTCAAACAACTGCCCGTGGTTGAGTCGGAAGTGGATAAATGTATTGAATGCGGTTATTGTGAACCGGTTTGCCCCAGCAGGGATATCACGATGACGCCCAGGCGAAGAATTGTAGTAAGGCGCGCGCTTTCAATTCTCAAAAGCACGCATGAAGAAGGAAAGTATAATCAGGTGCTGAAAGACTATGATTATGACGGGCTTGAAACCTGCGCTGTTGATGGATTATGTTCAACTGCATGCCCGGTTGATATCAATACCGGCGACCTGGTGAAGAGATTAAGAAATGAAAATCACAGTGAGTCAGCCAATGCTATTGCATTATGGGTCAGTAAGAACTTCGGATTGGTGTCAAACCTGGTGCGGTTTGCGCTTAATTGCGGCCTTGCTTTGAATAGGGTTGCCGGCAGGAATGCCATGCAGAATTTCACGGGATTTATAAGGAAAGTAATTCCATCTTTTCCACTATGGAATAAACAACTTCTTTCGCCGCCGGATCTGCGCAGTTTATACGCGATTACAAAATCTGGTTCAGACCTGGATAAAACGATTGTCTATTTCCCTGCCTGCATATCGCGGATTATGGGAGCTAACCCTGATGGGAAACCGGATCAGGTAGCTGTTTTTCTTGATGTGGTAAATAAGGCAGGATTTCAGATTCGGATCCCTTCCCGGATAAACAGCCGTTGTTGCGGACAAATCTTCAGCTCGAAAGGCTTTGCCGGCGCATTTGAACACACGGCAAATACAATTGTTGATGAACTATTTAAATGTGCTGATGCAGGAAAATTTCCGGTGGTGATTGATGTAAGTTCCTGTGCTTATACTCTGCATCATTTGCGTGGAAAATTGTCTCCTGCAAATAGGGAAAAATTTGACAAACTTACTATTTACGACAGCGTTGATTTTATACATGATCTGCTGCTTCCTCATACATCTCTCCGAAGAACAGGAAAAAAAATTGTGTTGCATCCTGTTTGTTCGCTGAAAAAAATGGGCACGGAACAAAAATTTATTCGTATCGCTCAGGCCTGTGCATCTGATGTTACAGTGCCTATGCATGCAGGTTGTTGCGGCATGGCCGGCGACCGTGGTTTTTTGTTTCCTGAACTGACAGCTTCAGCAACCAATGCTGAAGCAGCCGAACTGGGTGCCGGTCAGTATGATGGGTATTATTCATCAACAAAGACCTGTGAGATGGCCCTGTCTGCAGCAGTTCAGAAAAACTATGAGTCCATCCTTTACCTCGTTCATGATTCCATGCATTCATAATCGTTGGGAAGTAATTGAATTTTTTACTTGTCTATACAAGACTCCGTTGAATCCCTTATTTTTGAACGCTGTGTTAAAGCAATAACGATTATGGCCGCCTTCAGAAGATCGCATATTCTATTACACAATCCATCGATGAATCTTGAAATTGCGCTTGAAGGTGGCGCTATTACTGATTTCCATTTGAATAACGGGAACCTGAACCCACTGACATTTGCATTTTCAAGAGATCAGATGCCGGAAAGAAATAGAAACGGAGCTCCTTACCGTGGACATTTTTTATGTCTCGGTCGTTGGGGTGAACCTTCAAACGGTGAAAAAAAATCAGGACTTCCTGATCATGGGCAGTTTGCCAATCAGTACTGGCAGTCGACAGACAGTGGTCATAATTTTGTTTCCATGTTTGCTGAAAGTACACTTGAAGGGCTAAGGGTTGAGAGACAAATTCATTTGCATGAAAAGCTTCCTCTATATGGCTGTTCGGAGACGGTATTCAATAATCAGCCGCTTGGAAAAATATTCAATATGGTTCAGCATCCAACAATTGCGGCGCCATTCCTTGATACTTCGACAAGGGTTTTTTGTAACGCAGAAAAAGGATTCCCTTTTCTGCATTACCGGGAGATTGAGAAGTATACTTCGGTTTGGCCTTCAGCGGTTCTTTCAGATAAAAGCATCGCTGATCTCAGCTATTCAACAAATTCAATTACAGATGTTCATTCTTTTGTAGTTGACAGTACCAGTGAGCTCGGCTGGATCATAGCTTATACTCCTGAAAATAACCTGTTGCTGGGTTATCTTTGGAAAAGGAGTGATTATCCGTGGATAAATATGTGGCGTGACTTTGATGGCGAAAAGATCAGGTATCGTGGACTTGAATTCGGAACAACCGGAGTGCATCAACCATTTCCTGAGATTATGGCAGCCGGATGTTATGAAGTATATGGTGAAAAGGTTTTCAATTATATCGATTCGGGTGAATCTGTAACTAAAAAATTTTGTTCTTTTCAGGTTAAATCATCCGGCAAAATCAATAAAATAGAAAAACTGTTTCTTCTGGAAAACAGGATAGAAATAAATTGCGGGGCAGAAAATTTCAGTCTGGAGCTGCCGGCTGGTTTCAATTTTTAAAACAAAGAAATGATTCAATATAACAGCGGGGAGTACCCGATGATTCAAACCATGCGCTGGTATGGACCTGAAGATCCTGTAAAACTGGAATTTCTCTTACAGGCGGGATGTACCGGCGTTGTAACAGCGTTGGATCAGGTAGCTCTTGGCGAAGTTTGGTCTGTCGAAGAAATAAAGAAGAGAAAAGAACTGATTGAAGCTGCTGGGCTTAGTTGGGATGTGGTTGAAAGTATTCCCGTACATGAGGATATAAAAACCGGCAAAGCTGATTGCCGCAGAATGACCGATAATTACAAAGAATCTATCCGGAATCTTGCAGCTTCAGGCATTAAAATTATCACCTATAACTTCATGCCTGTACTCAACTGGAGCAGGACAGATCTTGAGTTTATAGTTGCAGATGGTTCAAAAGCATTGCGTTTTGAGAAAAGAGCTTTTGCGGCTTTTGATATTCATATTCTCAACAGAAAAAATGCTGCCGCTGATTATACGGAAACAGAGTTGCAACTTGCATCAGCATATTTTAATTCACTTACAGAAGTTGAACGGCAACACCTCAGTCATAATATCATCGCAGGCTTGCCAGGTTATCAACAGGTATTTACAATTGACCAGTTCCGGGATTCCATTGAAGTATATGATGGTATTGGCCCGGATGAACTGAGGGAAAATCTGAAAGAATTTCTGAAGGAGATCATTCCTGTTGCTGAAGAAGCCGGTGTTGTAATGGCGATTCATCCTGATGATCCGCCATTTCCTTTATTGGGATTGCCTCGCATTGTAGGTACCGCTGCCGATCTTCAGTTTATCGTTGATGCGATACCGTCACCCGCAAACGGCATTTGTTTTTGTACAGGATCTTATGGAGTACGTGCGGATAATGACCTGCCCGCTATGTTTCGCAAATTTGCTGACCGGATTTATTTTATACATCTCCGCAATACCCGCAGGAATGCAGCCGGCGATTTTTTTGAAGATAATCATCTTGATGGTGATACCGATATGCATGCGGTTATGAGAGAAATTATAATGTCCTCTGACAAAAGAAAACTCAGGATTCCGGTTCGTCCCGACCATGGTCACCAGATGCTGGACGACCTGAGTAAGAAAACCAATCCCGGATATTCAGCTATCGGAAGATTGCGTGGGCTTGCAGAATTGAGGGGATTGGAGTTGGGGATAAGGAGGATGATGTTTTCATGAGCCAGGTTGCCGGCCGGGTTAGTGCACGGTTTTTAGCAATAAAGCAATAATTACTTGCTTCCAGGCTTTACCAAATCTTGTCGAAATTCAGCACCAGAGAGAATTAGCGTTTTAAACAGCAGACCCTATTTAGGGTCTGCTGTTTAAGTCATCAAGGCCAGGATTTAGTATTTTGAAGATGGGTTAGTCCTGGTTTTTATTTTGAAGGTTTTTTAATGAAATGCTCTTTTTCCCGTTTCTTCATTACCCCGCCTGCACTTCGTTTCGTCG
>JAATGW010000560.1 GCA_015654495.1 Chitinophagales bacterium | reverse complement strand
GTCGCGGTTGGTAAGAATGCCCACGAGCTTATGTTCGTTGTCTACAATTGGAATTCCACCAATCCTGTTTTCCTTCATTAACCTTAGCGCATCCGATATAGTTGCGTCCACTTTCAGTGTTATCGGATCAATGATCAGACCGCTTTCGCTTCTTTTCACCTTGCGAACCTGCTCAGCCTGCTGCTCAATGCTCATGTTTTTATGGAGTATGCCAATGCCACCTTCACGGGCCAGTGCGATCGCCAGCTGCGCTTCGGTTACGGTATCCATTGCTGCAGACAACAAGGGTACATTAATAGTAACAGTTTTTGTTATCCTTGTGCTGATATCAACTTCTCTGGGTAAAATCTTTGAAAAGGCAGGAACCAATAAAACGTCATCAAATGTGAGGCCTTCGCCGAAGAATTTGGAAGATAATTTGCCTGGAGCGGGACTAATTCTTGTTGCCATGTGCAAAGATAGGGAAACAGATTTAATTTTAAATTCAGTCGCCTTTACGAGCTTTTTATTTCATTTCCCGGCTGCGTTAATTCCATAAACAAAGACTTAATATTTTTTAAATCCCTGCGGTTGAATTATCAGACGAGCGTAAAATGCCGCCCGGGCAAAGGGTTTATCAGGTTATACATTTCGAGCTTTAATAATATAGCAGCCAGTTCGCTGTTTTTTAAACCAGTCATCGAACTCAGCGTATCAATATGAACAGCACCGTTTTCAGCAAGTACAATTGTTACCGCTTTTTCATTTTCCGTGAGTTCCGGAAATAGTAGGGTTTGCTTTTTAGCGATTGCCGTTTTTTTAATGTCCCAGTTCATTATTTCAGCTATTTCATCGGCGCAAGTAAGAAGGCTGGCTTTATTTTCCCTGATAAGATAATTGCAGCCAATACTTTTGGAATCATGTATCCTGCCTGGTAGGGCGAATACATCCTTATTGTAACTGTTTGCAATATCAGCCGTAATCATGCTACCTCCTTTAATACCTGTTTCAATAACAATAACGGCATCGGCGAGGCCTGCAACGATCCTGTTCCGCATCGGGAAATTGGATGCGTCAGGGCGGGTTAAACTCATAAATTCTGTAAGCAACCCGCCCTGGTGAATCATTTTCTTTGCCAGTGATTTGTTTTCATTAGGGTATATCCGGTCAAGACCATGCGCGAGAATTCCTATAGTCTGGAGATCAGATTTCAGAGCTGCATCATGGGCTATGGTATCAATACCGGATGCAAGACCACTTATTATTACCGGATGAAAAGATGAAAGTGATCCGATCAGTTCGCGTGTTGTTCTTTTTCCATAATCGGATGGCATGCGGGTGCCGACAATACTAAGCATTCTGGTTGTATTCAGATCGGCATTTCCTTTATAATACAATATCTGAGGCGCATCTTCACAATGTATTAACCTCGACGGATAACCGCTTTTGCCATGCACAAGCGGCCGGATATTAAACTGATTTATAAATTTAATTTCTTCCTCCACTCTGTTGAAATCCCTGAATTGCAGAATGGCAGAAGCACGCATCTTTCCGATCCCGTTTATTCTCTCCAGTTCCGATCTTTTCGCCTTAAAGATCTTCGCCGGATCTTTGAAATGGTGAATGAGTGCACGCGCATGCCTGGGGCCAATCCCCGGAACTAGTTGCAATGCTATATGGTGAAAAAGATCCGTTTCGGACATGTAGAATTAAAACTGCAGGTGCATTTTAGCAAAAGCAGCGTTCCATTCCATGTGAAAAAAAACAGCAGCAAAAGTATTTTCCTGAAAAACCTGCTTAGTGAATAAAGCTATTGTTTACCCGTTCCGATAATCTGGAGTTCCGTACGTCTGTTTTGAGCGCGACCGCTTTCAGTACTATTTTCCGAAAGGGGTTTTGCAGAACCAAAGCCTTTGAATTTCAAACGGGCCGGCGCTACCTGTTTTGATACAAGGTAAGCAACCACCGCTTTCGCGCGGTTGTTCGAAAGCGCGAGATTATCAGCCGCCTTACCCACATTGTCAGTGTGGCCGTTTATCTGGATTTGTATGTCCGGATTTTCAACCAGTAGCTGAACAACTTTATCCAGTTCGAGAGTGGATTCTGGTTTAAGGCTGAATTGATTTGTTTCAAAAAAGATATTGTTAAGAACGATATTGGCATTTACTTCCAGCGGTTGCAAAGGGATATCAATATGATGTACTGAGTCCGGAGTGTTTCTTGACAACGGAAAATTTCTTGAATAAAGTAAGTATCCCTTTCTGTTCACATTAAACAGGTAATCCTTACCGGTAGGCAGGGTGCTGAGGTAGTTTCCATCTTCATCTGTTTGAATTTTGCTCAGTGTTTTGCCTGTTGATAAATCGATGAGTTCAACGGCGGATGGCAATCCTTTTCCGGATTTTTTATCATATACCTTTCCTTCAACCCAAAGAGTTATCAATGGCCTTACATCAGCACGCATTTCAAAAGTGTATATATCGAGACCGCCTTTTGAATCGCTCTTGTCGCTTGCATAATAAGCGGTTTTGCCATCGGCAGCGATAACAAGGCTGCCTTCATTTTCAATCGTATTAATTGGATAGCCGAGATTTTCAGGTTTCCCCCATTTACCATCTGCATTTCTTCTCGCAACAAAAAGATCATCACCACCATAACCGAGATGGCCATTGGATGTAAAATATAAAGTCTGATTATCTGCATGAATAAAAGGACAGCTCTCATCCCCTGAAGTATTAATTACGGGCCCCATATTTTCAGGCTCTGTCCATTGTCCGTTCGGCAGGCGATGTGTTACATATATATCGCTTCCACCCAAACCACCGGACACATTGCTTGAAAAATATAAATCCCTTTTATCGGGGGAGAGTGTAGGAGCCGATTCCCAGAATTCTGTATTAATTCTGCGCCCCATATTCTGAGGTTCACTCCAGCCATTTGGTGTGAGCATCGAAAAATAGAGGTCGCAGTTTCCCATGCCGTCAGGAAAATTGCAACCCGTGAAAATCAGCCATTGACCATCCTGCGAAATGGACTGGGCTCCTTCGTTTTGTTCTGTATTAATAGTGCCACTGAGGCTTTCGGATTTTTGCCAAACGCCATTGATATTATCACTCACATAAAAATCTTCGTTAAAATTTTTAACTCTTCGTGTATACACCAGCGTTCTGCCATCAATTGTTATCGAAGGAAAATATTCTGATACTTCGCTGTTAATACTATCGCCCATATTCCGGGGCGTGAAAATATATTCTGAAGTGCCGATCTTCTTTTTCTGCTCAATAGCAAATTCAAAACTTTTCCTGCGATATGCAGCCGCTTTTATGCTTTTATCATTTAATTCTTTGTCGAGTAAAAAATCGTCGATAGCTATTGTTGCTTTTTCAAAAAGACCATTCCCGGCCAGATTTATGGCATACGGTAATTTATAGTCATGGCTATATGCTGAATCAAGGCTGAAAGCTTTTTCGTAGTTCTCGATTGCAGCGCTGTAATTTTTCAACTGACCATGAAGTCCGGCTTTGGAGAGAAAAGCATCTACATATTTCGGATCGGCAGCAATCGCATTATCCAGGATTCTGATTGCTTCCCGGTAAGCACCCGATTCCGCTTTGGCAATCGCTTCGTTATAAAATTCTATGGCCTTTTTATTCACTTTCTCAGGGTTATATCCCTGAGAAAAAGCTGACAAAACGAATAAGGTCAGAAAGGTTGATATGGCATATTTCAGCATAAGTGTGGAAATAACGCTGGTTTCCGTTTTATATTTTCATTTGCCTGATAATCAGGGTACATGGATATACTTATGAATCTGTACAGACAGACCCCATTTTGGATATTTTTTTACATATTCCACAATCAGGGGCGTTATTTTGTCTGATTTATCCCATTCTGGCTGGAGGTATAGCCTGCATTTTTCAGGAACAAGCGCCGCATATTTTTCCGCCCATGCAAAATCTGACGGGTGAAAAATTACCGTTTTCAGTTCACTGGCTGAATTAACGAGTTCGGGCAACGGAGCTTTGAATTTTTTGGGCGAGAGACAAACCCAATCCGGGTCACCGCTCAGCGGATAGGTACCCGATGTTTCAATATGTACTGCAAATCCCGAAGCTTTCAGCACAGCACTAAGCCCATCAAGATTGTGCATAAGAGGTTCACCTCCTGTTATCACTACAATTCGCGCGGGGCTATCTTTAATTTCAGCGGTGATATTTTCTATTGTTTTTAATGGATGATTTTTTGCATCCCAGCTATCCTTTACATCACACCAAACGCACCCAACATCACACCCGGCCAGCCGGATAAACCAGGCAGCTGTTCCCTGGTGGTAACCTTCACCCTGAATGGTATAGAAGGATTCCATTACAGGCAGGAGCTGACTTTTAACCGGTATCATTGCTTCTTTTAACATTATATTTCTTTAGCTGTACAGGCTTTAAATGTGTTCATTAATAATGCAGCGATTGTCATTAGCCCAACCCCTCCAGGAACCGGCGTAATAAAACTGCTTTTTGGGGCTATTGCTTCAAAATCCACATCGCCTTTTATCGAAAATCCAGATTTTTTGGTGCTGTCGGCAACTCTTGTAATTCCAACATCAATAATTACGGCGCCATCTTTAACCATATCCGATTTCAAAAAGCCAGGCTTTCCCAATGCAGCAATAATAATGTCTCCCTGCAAACAGATTTCTTTCAGATTTCTTGTTTGTGAATGACAAACTGTAACAGTACAATTGCCGGGATAATCACTCCTGCTCAATAGAATACTGATAGGTCTCCCTACAATATTACTTCTTCCGATAACTACAGCATGCAATCCTGCAGTTGCGATTTTATAATGTTCCAAAAGCAAAAGGATGCCATAGGGTGTCGCAGGAAAATAGGTTGGTAAACCCTGTACCATTCGTCCGACGCTTTCAGGATGAAAGCCATCCACATCTTTGGAAGGCAGAATGGCTTCAATTACTTTTTGTTCAGAAATATGTTTTGGCAATGGAAGCTGTACAAGAATTCCATCCACATCAACATCTGAATTCAATTCACCGATTTTTTCCAGCAACACTTCTTCAGGTGTATCTGCTTCAAGTCTTATTAAGGTTGAAGTAAATCCGATTTCAGCACAGGATTTCACTTTTGAAGCAACATATGTTTCACTTGCGCCATTGTTTCCCACCAGTACTGCAGCGAGGTGGGGAAGTTTCAGTCCTTTTTTTCTACGCTCCTCTACTTTCTCTTTAAGATCATTTTTTACCTTCTGCGAAACCAGTTTCCCGTCGAGTATTTGCATGGCGCAAAGTTACCGGTAAGAAAAATGCAGCCCAAATCCGTTGTTTTTCCCTTGGAATCGCTTTCACAGGGAAAGATATTTGGTAAAATGAGTTTTCGCAATCGCATGATAATAACCCTTAAAAAGAAAAAATCTGTAAAACTGCAGATTTTCTGTATCCTGTTTTTTTCTTCGTTTTTTCTTCACTTAAAGGCGCAACAGGTTGTTGGTGGAATGAATTACCTGCTTCAGGTTTCACATGCATATCCTGCGGGTTCCGCCGATCTAACCGGCATAGCAAGGCAACCAGCTGCTCAGCCGGCAGGTTCACACGCCGGTATTGCTTTCTTTTCTCAGAAATTGATATCCACTGAAAGCCCGGGCGAATATCTTCTCGTTTTCAATATTCCTTTTTCGGGTGGAAGAGTTTCTTTGATTGCAGATCATATGCAGATGGATCAATACCGGCAGACACAGTTTGGAATTGCTTACGCAATCGGGCTTTCATCATCTTTCTCGATAGGCATTAAAATGAATTATTATCAGCAGGCAGTTAAAGGCTACAGGCCTTTTCGCGCCTTCCCGGCAGAAATGGGAATGATGTATCAGGTTTCAGGAAAGTTCAGCAGCGGCCTGGCGGTATATAATATAGCGTACGCATTCAGAAAAAAATCACAGCCTCACCCGCTTCCCTTGCTGATCGCTTTTGGCTGGTCGCTGTCTCTTTCAAAAGAAGTTGAACTGATTTTAACGGCTGCCTGGCAGGAAAATATTCAACTCTCTTTTCAACCTTCTGTAAGAATAATGATGAACGAAAAATTCAAATTCAACTTCGGTTATACCTCAAGGTATAGTTCGTTTTTTACATCGGGTGTTTGTACGATCAGGAATTTTCTTTTGCATGTTGGCTTTCAGTACCATCCGCAACTTGGCATGGGAACCGGAGCCGGCATTGAATGGTTTGCAAAGCAACCTGTGGTCAAATGAGGTACGGTCTTATATTGTTTTTGTTTTTTTCTTCATTAAGTCTTTATTCCCAGGAGGAAACTTCTTCTGCGCAACTATATCTTGAATCAGACCTTTCAGCTTCGGATGGTGATGAGGTTGAAACGGACGATCCGGAATTGAAACTATTCTGGTATCGGAATCACAAAATTAATATCAATAAAGTTACAGCTTCATTCCTGGCAGGTGAATTCGATGTGGATCCTCTTATTGCAGAACAACTGATCACCTACCGCAAACTGGCCGGCGATCTGATCGATATTCTGGAACTGCAGGCAGTACCCGGGTGGACGCCGGATCTGATTCGTGGGCTTATTCCGTTTATAACAATTAATGAACAGGAGAACTTAGTTCCTCTCTTAAGAGAACGTTACCGGAAGGGAAGGCACCTCTTTCAATTCAGGACCGGATTTGCCGGCGAAAGATCCGCGGGATATCTTGAAAAAGAACCAGGCGGAGCTGCTTTCAGGGGTGATAGAACCCGGGCCTTAATACGATATAATTTTCGTGCAGGAACATTATTACAGTGGGGGCTAACCGTAGAGAAAGATGCAGGTGAGAAATTACTCAATTCCAAAACCGGCTTCGATTTCAGTTCCTTTTATATCTCCATAGGTTCAGTAGGTAAACTGAAGGCTTTATACATCGGTGATTTCAATGCGAACCTGGGTCAGGGACTTATTCACTGGCAATCCAATGCAGTAAAGAAATCTGCCGAAACAATCTTAACATTAAAACAGGCTGCGGGGGTGCGAGCACACGGAGGGGCAGGCGAACATCAGTTTCACAGAGGTATTGCGGTAGAATTTGACTTCTATCCGATACGGATAACCGCATTTCTGGCAGGGGATCGGTGGGATGTAAATATTGAAGGTGATAGTTCGGCCGGCATAAATAAGCGGCATATAAGTTCCATACAAAGCAGCGGACTGCACAGAACTGTGTCGGAATTTGATAACAGGAATGCAGCCATTGTATATGTTGCAGGTTTATCTCTCAGTGTGGAGCGAAAGAACCTGATTGCATCAGTAAATGGCGTACAGCATTTTTTCCCATATGCAATTCAGAAAGCACCCTCACCTGAAAATCTGTACGCACTGAGCGGAAGCTCCCTCACCAATTTCAGTTTGGATTACCGGTACAGGTACAGGAATCTTTTTCTTTTCGGAGAAATTGCCTCATCAAACCGCAATTCGCTGGCTGGGTTAAATGGACTTATTGCTGCTATACATCCGCGTTTAGATTTGTCTGCGCTGATCCGCATAGTGCCGCCTTCGTACCGCGCGATCCAGGCGAACGCATTTACAGAATCAACTGAACCAAACAATGAACAGGGCTTTTATCTTGGATTTAAGCTTAGTGCAATGCCGGGCCTGGTATTCAGTGGCTATGCCGATGTATTCCGGTTTCCCTGGGTAAAATCACAGGTGAGTATCCCTTCACGTGGCAGCGGAACCCTGTTGCAGTTGCTGTGGAAACCCGACAAAAAGAACGAATTCGTTTTCCGCCTGCAAAAAGAAGAGAAACTGATCAATGGAAGTGGTGATGATAACCCCGGGCAATTGATTCAGCAGGTGAGCAGGCAACTGGTCAGGCTTCAGCAGAAATGGCAACCAGGAAAATCGGTCGAGATAGTAAGCCGTATGGATCTGGTCAGGTATAGTAAGGAAAGACTGCTGTCAGAAACGGGTTTTTTGGTTTATGCTGACGTAATGGTAAAACCTGCAATGAAAGCCTGGTCTTTCGCTTTTCGCTGGACCCGATTTAAGAGTACGGGTTATGACAGCAGGACTTATACAACCGAACGGGATCTGCGCAACTACCACAGCCTGACGATGCTTTCCGGTGATGGTTGGCGCATATATTTTTTATTAAATTATAAATTCTCTAAATATGTGCGGGTTTCGGTAAAAACCATGTTGACCTACTACATTGATAAACAGACTATTGGATCGGATTTAATGGAAATAAGCCGCCCATACCGCTCAGAATACCGCTTACAATTCTTGCATTTCTTTTAACAAAATTCCAAATTCAAGCAGCATTAGCGCAATGGAATTTGTCATTTTCTCTTCAAGAGGTATGTTTTTCTAAAAAATTAACAAAAGTTTTATCTTTTGAAAAGTTAAGTATATTCGCGGCGTTCAAATTTTAAAAACATCCAAAGACATGAGAAAACTTTTATCACTGCTAACGGCAGTTATGCTAATTTCTGTATTAGCATTCTCTCAAGCAAAAACGGTTACCGGAACGGTAACAGATGAAAGCGGGAATCCAATTCCCTTTGCCACTTTGATCGTTAAAGGTCAAAAGGCAGGTATTACTGCTGATGCGGAAGGAAAATTCATCCTTTCCAATGTTAAGCCCGGCGATGTTATTGTGGTCTCTGCAACCAGTCACACTGCAAAAGAGGTGACAATTGGTGCTGCAGGCGAAGTTCCCGTAACATTGGCAAAAAGTTCACTTTCCACACTTGATGAAGTTGTGGTAACAAGTGCATTTGGTGTTAAAAAAGCGCAACGTACTGCTTCTTACAGCAGCCAGGTAATCAATTCAGAAAACCTGAACATCGTAAGGCAGACAAACGTTAACAATGCGCTCGCAGGAAAAGTTGCCGGTGTTCAGGCACGCGGTCAGTCAGGTGCAAAATTGAACTCAGAAGCTTTCCTCCGTATTCGTGGAGGTTTGTTGCTGGGCGATGTTGCTCCTGTTTATGTTGTTGATGGAACTATTGTTGGTTCTTATGATATCAACCCTGATGATGTTGAAGACATCACGGTACTTAAAGGTGCAAATGCAACTGCACTTTTCGGTTCACAGGCAGTTGGTGGTGTAATTGTAATTAATACCAAGAAAAAATCAGCACGCGGTGGTGCAGGTATTGAGGTGAATTCAGGTTTCACTTTTGACAAAGCATATATCCTTCCAAGGTATCAGAACCTGTATGCTGGTGGTAGCATTCCGGATCTGCAGCAATTTGTGTGGAAATCGGGTATGCCTGATGAGTGGAAATCACTTGACGGAAAATACTGGCACGATTATACAGATGACGCCAGCTGGGGTCCTCGTATGGCAGGCCAGGAATATATTCCATGGTATGCATGGTATCCTGGTCATGATAGGTCTTATCAGACTGCAAAGCTTACTCCTCAGCCAGACAATGCCCGTGACTTCTGGAATACTGGTCTTACAACAAATAACAATATCAGTTTTGGTAAATCAGGCACCGGATATAATTTCAGGGCTTCTTATACCAATCAGTATATTGAAGGGATCCTTCCAAATTCTTATTCAAAAAGAAATACCCTCTACCTAACCGGTAGTTTCGATCTGAATCAGCATTTCACAGTTTCTGCCAATGTGAATTACACTGGCCAGCTGATCAGAGGTGATTTCAATGACGGATACGCGAACGGATCATCCGGAAACTTCAGCCAGTGGTTTCACCGCGATCTGGATATGGGCATCATGAAAAGCCTGGTTAATGTAAAGTCTCCCTTCGGAACATTGGCTACCTGGAATTTAAGGTTTAACCCGGATGGTTATAACCCCGCTTCACCAGCGAATTTTTATAAAGCTAATTACTGGTATAATCAGTATGCTTTTGCCAATAACGTAAACACAGCCAACATAAACAATCCTGGAAACCGTAACAGGTTCTGGGGGGATATTGGTCTGACTTATAAAATTGACAACCATTTCCGTGTAAGAGGTACTGTAAGGAGAAATCAGTTCAATACTTATTACGAAGGCTATGTAACCTCTATTCTGGAAACATCGGCTCTTCAAACGGGTCAGCTGGCAGGTTATTCTACTGGTTCATCGAGCCTTCGCAGAACTGACTATGAGCTGATTGGGTTCTACAACCAGAATTTTGGTGACTTTGGTGTTAATGTGCAGGTAGGTGGCAATATTTTCACTTACAAGTATAATGATGTTACAGCAAACACAAATCAGGGTTTGAATGTTAGCAATCTTTATGCAATTTCCAACTCGAAATCAGCGCCGTGTATCGGTAACACCAGGCAGGCACAGCAGATTAACTCTGTTTTCGGATCTGCTGATCTCGAGTACAAAAAACTCGTGAGTGTAAACTTTGCAGTACGTAATGACTGGAACTCTACGCTTCCTCCAACACAGGGAAGTCTTTTGTATCCTTCTGCCGGTGCAACTTTTGCGTTCTCTGAATTTTTCGCAAACAAACCCGCCTGGTTCAATTTCGCTAAAGTGTTTGGTAGCTGGGGAAAGAAACCTGCCGCTTTGAATATTTACCAGGATAACTTCACTTATGCTGTAAACCAGTTTCTGTGGGGCACTAACTTCCTGATGGCTACACCTGATAAAAGTGTCGATCCAAACCTGAAAGGCGCTTTGATTACCACAATTGAAGCTGGTCTTGATTTCAGGTTCCTGAAAAACAGGTTAGGTTTCAACGTGGTTTATTTCAACGAAAAAGCTGATAAAATTCCCGTGGATGTGGTTGTTAGTGGTGTAAGCGGATTTACTTCATCCAGTATCAATGCTTCCGTAATTTCAAGAACGGGTATTGAACTTGTACTGAACGGTAAAGCTGTTTCAAGCAAAGACTGGAACCTCGATCTGAGCGCGAATTTTTCCTACCTGATCAACAATAAAGTAGAGGAAATCTATGGAGAAACTCCACAGATCCTTCTTGCAGGCGGATCCTTTGGCGATCGTATGGCCAGAGCATTCCAGGTTAAAGGTGAAGACTGGGGTCAGCTGATTGGCGGCGGTATCAAACGCAATGCTGATGGACAGGCTGTTGTAGATCCTGCTACAGGTTATTATCTGAATGATGTTAATAAAAGATGGGGATCAATTGTTCCGAAAGTAAACGGTGGTTTCCTTGCAAACCTTTCATACAAACAATTTGATCTCGGATTTGCATTAGACTATCAGTTTGGTGGTCAGTTCTTTTCACTGTCAGAAATGTGGGGTCACTTCTCAGGTCTGATGGAGAAAACTGCTGCTCTGAATGATAAAGGATATAATGTTCGTGATGCAATTGGCGATGGCGGAGGTGTTCACGTTGTAGGCGTAAGCTCACTTGATGAAAAAACCATTGTTGATATGTACGTACCAGCTCTGGACTATTATCATAACTTCTATAACAGCCAGATTGCTGAACCATATGTACATAAGCTGAGCTATTTCAAACTCCGGGAATTAAGCTTAGGGTACCGTATACCTGTACAGAGCCTCGGAAATATTAAGAACGTTTTACAGGGTGCACATATTTCTATTATTGCCCGCAACCCTTGGCTGATCTGGCGTGAAGCCAAGAACTTCGATCCTTCAGAAGTTTCTGCTACACAGGGTGAAGATGGCCAGATGCCAGGTACAAGAGGTATCGGATTTAATCTGAAACTGAATTACTAATTCAATAATATCTGAATGATCATGAAATTGAATATCACAAACACTTTATTAATTGCATTGCTGACGGGAACGCTCGCAGGAACGAGTTCCTGCGACAAAGTCGATTTCGGGACGATTAATGATAATCCCAATCAGACTGCTGTTCCGGTTACTTCGGCCCTGTTGACAAATGCAATTTCAGGGATTGGAGCACGCTCCTGGGATGCGGGTGGATTAAGCAATCTTTCCGGTTATTACAGTCAGCTGTATACTGAAACCCAGTATACAGAAGCAAGCAGATATGCAAAGACCACAACCAACTGGGATGGGGTTTACGCAGGCGTATTGTACGACCTGCAGAATATTATCAACTACAATTCTGATTCAAAAACAGCTGATCTCGTAGTAGAAAACGGATCAAATGCGAATCAGATAGCAGTTGCGCGGATCCTGAAAGCATACAATTTCTGGTACCTGACAGATCTTTGGGGTGATATTCCTTATTTCGAAGCGTTGAAAGCGCAAGGTGCAATTCCATACGATAGTCAGGAATTGATTTACGCGGATTTACTTAAGGAATTGAAGGAAGCAGTTGACCAGTTTGACGCTGGTGCTGCGGCTAAAGGTGATATCCTTTATAACGGCAATATCGCAGCCTGGAAGAAATTCGGAAATTCTATAAGATTGCTTATTGCTTTACAAATGTCAAAAGCAAATCCAACGCTCGGAAAATCAGAATTTGTAGCTGCTCTTTCACATCCGGCTGGTGTAATTGACGAAAACAGCGAAAATGCTGCTCTTTCTTATCCTGGTGGTAACTTTCTGAATCCCGTTTATAATTATTACAACGTTACAAAAAGGGATGACCTTGCTGTTACGGCTACTCTGCTGGATTTTCTTAATGCAACCGGTGACCTGAGAAATACAAAATTTGGCGGTACTGCTTTAAATGCGCCTTCAACAGTAGGTTTTCCTTATGGACTTACAAGGGATAATGCGGTTGCATTTGCAAACACACATACCAATTTTGCTCGTCCATTAATTGCTGTTTCAACTGCTACTACTGCTGTGCCAGTGGTAACAGCAGCTCATGTGTTTCTTGCGAGAGCGGAAGCTGCCCAACTGACATGGACAGGCGAAAATGTTGAAGCAATGTATAATGCGGGTATCACCGCAAGCTGGCAGCAGTGGGGTATTAACAATGCAGGTGCATTAGGGGATTACCTTGCGCATGCTGATGTTGCCCTGGCAGGTGGAGATGTTGCAGAGAAAATTGCAACTCAGCGCTGGATCGGAGTTTATCCGAACGGATGGCAGGCATGGGATATCACACGTAAAACCGGTTTCCCTGTTCTTTCTCCTGCTCCCGGCATGCCGCAGATTCCGGTGAGGTTAAACTATGGTACAAACGAACCACAGTTAAATCCTGAAAACTATGCTACAGCAGCTGCGAAATTTACAGCTAACGGAGAAGCAAATTCACAGTATGCTCCGGTTTGGTGGGATAAATAACCATTGGTAAAATTTGAACACTAATAGATTAAACTTCAAAAAAATGAAAATGAAGTATTTCAATAAAATAATTGCAGGAGTACTTGCAATCTCTGCACTGATGGTTTCCTGCGATAAGTACGATGTAAATGAGGGGATCACCAGCAAGGAGAAATCTCTTATCAAGTTGCCGGCAGCTACCTCCGATATATCTACAGTAGCTGTTGACGCTGTCGCAGGGCAGGTTTCTGTTCCGGTGCTGGAAGTAAGAAAAGATGCTATCAGCGAAGCTGACCTTGCAAAAGGACAGGATATCAAGATCACTAAAAACACAAGCCTGATCACTGCGTACAATGCTGCACACGGTACCAGTTTTGAAGAATTTTCCGGATTCACTGCAGGTGACGGATCGACCTTCGACGGAAATGTGTGGACTCTTCCCTTTACTTCAGGTGATTTTGTAAAGTATATCAATCTGAAATTCGATCCTACAACACTTGATCTTAGTAAGAAGTATGCAATCGGATTTGAGATTACAGACGCCGGCGGTGCAGCAATAAGCAGCGCTTTGAAAGAAGTAGTTGTTGAAATTGCAATCAAAAATGCATACCATGGTACTTATAGCGCGGTTGGTGTATTTCACCATCCGACAGCTGGCGACAGGGTTATCAATGAGTTGAAATTAATGTCAACCAATGGTCCGAAATCGGTTATCGGTAACCTTGCTGACCTCGGTAGTTCAGGTTACAGAATGATCCTTACTGTAAATGCGGATAATACTGTGACGATTGGGAAAGCAGGCGCTACTCCTGATATTGATCAGCATTGGGGTCCGAATTATTACGATCCGATTACAAAATCTTTCCACCTGCACTATTCTTATAATATTGCAGCTCCGAGGATTGTTGAAGAAACGCTGACATTGCAATAATCATTTTTCAATCGTTTTATAAAAATTGCCCTGCCTCCGCAGGGCAATTTTTTTATTCCTATTTTTAAACTCCCAAAGTCATAAATTAATATGGAACCACAACAACAGCAGAATCAGTTAAATATCGAGATATCTGAAGAAATGGCTGAAGGTCAGTACGCAAACCTCGCGATCATCACACATAGCCATGCTGAATTTGTACTGGACTTTGTAAACATCATGCCCGGCACACCAAAAAGTAAAGTGAAGTCCAGAATCATCTTAACACCGCAACATGCAAAACGATTGATGAAGGCGTTAAAGGAAAACATTCAGCGTTTCGAAGCGGGGAATGGCCCTATTAAAGATCTGGAAGAAGTGCAGTTGCCGTTGAATTTTGGGGGTCCTACCGCCCAGGCGTAGCCGGGAGTCAGGAGGCGTGAGTCATGAGTCAGGAAATTGCTGAAGATCTAAAAGTAAAAAAATAACAGATTGCAGACCTGCCATTCTGAATAAGACTGCGGTGTTGAATATCATTTTAATTGTATCAGCTGAATTTTTCAGGATTTGAAATCATAAAGGATGAAAGCCTGCTAACTTCATCATTTAATGTTGTCAGATAAAGGAACTGGTCTTCTTAAATGTATCCACAAGCTTTGCTAAATTCAAGCCAAATTTCCGTTTCAGTATTTTCACTTTGTGCGTCAGATAATTTTGCGACAAAATGTTTGCTGTAAGCCCTTCGTCTATACGATTCTCCAATATTAGCACATACTGATCGCGAAGATCTTCTTATTTGATCCGTAAGTGAAAATTTTTCTTCACGTGGAAATTCTCTTGTGATCTCATATATTTTCATCGCAAGTTCGAATGCTTTTTTATAGGCCAGTAATTCATTAAATCTTCCCATTATTTCAGAAATAGTTTTTATTAATTCTGTGCAATAAGATCCGACTCACGACTCATGGCTCACGACTCCCGACTGCTAAAGCAGTCCCTCATCAGCAAAACTGAAATATCCTTCACTGCTAACTATCAGGTGGTCCAGCACACGGATATCAAAAAATTTCGCTGCTTCGCGGATTTTCAGGGTAAGTTCTTCATCTGCACGGCTTGGTTTGAGATTGCCTGAAGGATGATTATGACAGAGAATCAGGCTTACTGCTTCTTCTTCAAGTGCTATCTTAAGAATAATTCTGGGGTCGGCTACAGTGCCTGTAAGGCCGCCTGAACTGATAATTTCGAAATGGGTGATCCGGTTACCCCGATTAAGAAAGACCACAGCAAAAATTTCATGGTTGAGATCCTGAAATCTTGTCTGCAGCCAGTTGGCAACTGAAGCGCTTCCGGCGACCACAGGCTTTTGTAAAACATCGGAGCTATGCCGTCGCCTGCCCAGCTCCAGGGCGGCAATGATGATGATGGATTTAGTCATTCCCATTCCTTTGATCTTCATAAGGTCCCTGAGACTGAGCTTTCCCAGCTCCATCAGATTATTTTTACTCATCCACAGGATCTCCTGGGCTATTTCAAAAGCGGAATTATTTTTTGTGCCATTTCGTATGATTATTGTCAATAACTCTGCGTCGCTCAGGCTCATAACGCCTTTCAGCCGCAATTTCTCCCGGGGCCTGTCGTCTTCGGCCCATTTCTGTATTCCCTTTTTCTCCTCCGGCAGCATAATTTTTTATTTCTGTTAACGTTGTATGTATATCCTATTCCTGAATCCTTACAGAAGGAACCTTTAAAATCCAGTCTTATGAAAAAAACGAACCGTCAACTCGTCCTCGGCTCTCTTCAGCCATTTTTGTTTTGTGTCGGTATGTATTGTGTTGTTCTGATCTTCTCTGTTTTTATATGCACTTCAATTTATCGTACCATGCACAGCAAGAAGTTTTCGCTGACCATGGAAAAGAAATCTGAAAAATCTGTAATGCCTGTTGCAACAACTGCACTGGTTACTTCTTTTAAATAGTTCAAGTTTCAACCCTTTTTACTCAGGCCAATTATTTGAATCTGAAAAGCACAGGAGAATTTTATTCCCAACTGTGCTGAACGGGTTTAAATAATTGGTCTGTTACCTTCCTGTTTTTATCTTCGCCGCTTATTAAGCGGTTATGGAACGTATCGGCCCTTCAGTCAAAATTTTTTCAGGTACCAGCTCACAATACCTTGCGGAAAAGATTGCAAGCTGTTATGGACCGGGGATGGGTAAAATCAGCATCCAGCGTTTCAGCGATGGCGAGATCCAACCTATTTTCCTCGAAAGTATCAGAGGTGATTATGTTTTCCTAGTGCAAAGCACGTTTTCTCCCAGTGATAACCTCATGGAATTACTGTTAATGATCGACGCAGCCAAGAGGGCATCTGCATATAAGATCATTGCAGTGATACCTTATTTTGGTTATGCCCGCCAGGACCGGAAGGATAAACCAAGAGTGGCCATCGGTTCCAAGCTGGTAGCCAACCTGTTAACAGCTGCAGGAGCGGATCGCGTGATCACAATGGACCTGCACGCGCCACAGATCCAGGGTTATTTTGATATCCCGGTGGATCACCTCGATGGGTCGGCAATTTTTATCCCATACATACAGAATCTTAATCTCGAAAACCTTACCTTTGCGGCCCCTGACGTGGGAAGTGCGAACAGGATCAGGGAAATGGCGAGTTATTTTAATGCCGAAATGGTGATCTGTGACAAGCACAGAAAGCGGGCAAACGAGATAGCGAGCATGGTGGTGATAGGTGATGTAGCAGGGCGGGATGTGGTTCTTCTGGATGATATCTGCGATACAGCTGGTACACTCACCAGGGCTGCAAAACTGCTTAAAGAGAAAGGCGCAAGAAGTGTACGGGCTCTTTGTACACACCCTGTGCTGAGTGGAAATGCATATGCAAATATCGAGAACAGTGAACTGGAAGAGCTGGTGGTTTGTGATACCATTCCCATCCGTGGCCAGTCATCAAAACTGAAAGTGCTCACGGTTTCCAAACTGTTTGCATCAGCAATCAAAAATGCATATGAAAACCAGAGTATCACCAGCCTCTTCATTCATTCGCAGTTAAGAAATAAGTGAGTGTGAAATAAACGGATCGGCGGTTTTAAAAGGCAATTAATCAATAATTATAAAATGAAAACAATTACAATCAAAGGACAACTGAGGACCGGAACGGGCAAAACAGCCACCCGCCAGTTACGCTCTCAGGACCTGGTGCCTGGTGTAATTTACGGGGGTGCTTCAGAAGTTAATTTTACAGCAGCAGCTGTTGACTTCAAACCTTTAGTTTATACACCGGATTTCCAGTTTGCGGAAGTAGATGTGGATGGCAAATCTTACAGATGTATTCTGAAAGATCTTCAATTTGACAAAGTAAGCGACAAGTTAAACCATGTTGATTTACTTGAGTTGGTTGAAGATAAAAGAGTAACTGCAACTATTCCGTTGAAATTCGTAGGTGCTGCTGAAGGTGTTAAGGCCGGCGGACGTCTTGAAATTAAGATGAAGGCGCTGAAAGTAAAAACTTATCCTAAATACCTGAGGGAAAATATCGAAGTTGATATCACCAACCTGGTATTGAACGGTAATATCCGTGTGGAAGATGTAAAAGTGGACAATTACGAGATCCTGAACTCACCAAGGATTCCAATTGCTTCAGTTACAATGACCCGTCAGTTGAAACAGGAAGAAGCTACTACACCGGCTGCAACAAAAGGTGCTGCACCTGCTAAAGCGGCTCCTGCAAAGGCTGCAACTCCGGCTAAAGCGGCTCCTGCTGCCAAGAAATAAGATCAATTGTATTATCTTCATAGCCCGCCTGCACATAAAGTTCAGGTGGGCTTTTTTTGAGGTAAGAAGTGAGAGGTAAGAAGTGAGAGGTAAGAAGTAAACAGCCGAAACCAGTGAGGGCG
>JAATGW010000789.1 GCA_015654495.1 Chitinophagales bacterium | reverse complement strand
GATCCACATTCCGGCATAAGAAAATCACGCTTATTACCGCATTTGTTTTATTTGGGCTAACTATCTTTTCAGCGAAATGGCTGGGTACGGAATTTCTCCCGCCATTGAATGAAGGCGCTTTATGGGTTGAAGCAAAACTTCCCATGAGCACCTCACTGAATAAAACGGTGGAAATAGTTGCCGATCTGAGGCAAACATTAATGAAGTTCCCGGAAGTGAATGGAGTGCTTTCGCAAACAGGAAGAAGTAACGACGGTACCGACCCAAGTGGCTTTTACTATGTACAGATGCAGGTTAACCTGAAACCTAAGGACGACTGGAAAAGAAAAATTTCACTGGATGGTCTTATCGAAGAAATGGATACCCAGCTTAAACAGCTCCAGGGAATAAACTACAACTATTCCCAACCGATAATCGATAATGTTGCTGAAGCGGTGGCAGGTATGAATGCATCAAACGCTGTAAAGATATATGGCGACGATCTGGACAAGCTGGATGACGTTGCAAACCAGGTATTACTGCAGATTGAGAATGTACCCGGAATAAAGGACGCAGGTATTCTCCGCAATATTGGTCAGCCCGAAATGAGTGTTTCGCTTGATGAAGAAAAAATGGCTATCTACGGCGTTACAAAATCAGAAGCGCAGGCTGTTATCGAAATGGCAATCGGAGGAAAAACAGCGACAAGAAAATATGAAGGTGACAAAAAGTTTGATATCCGGATAAGATATGATAAGATCTATCGCAAGGATGAAAAAGATATCATGCAGTTAATGATACCTACAATAACAGGTTCAAAAATTCCACTAAAGGAAATTGCCAGCCTTCATGAACAAACCGGACCGGCATTTATTTATCGCGACAATACCCGTCGGTTTATAGGTGTTAAGTTTTCTGTTCGTGAGCGCGACCTGGGAAGTACGATTGCAGAAGCACAACAGAAAGTGCAATCAAATATTAAATTGCCGGAAGGGTATGGAATCAGCTGGACGGGGGAGTTTGAAAACCAGGTCCGTGCTTCTCATCGTCTCACGCAGGTTGTGCCAATTAGTTTGATCATGATTTTTGTTTTGCTCTTTATCATGTTCGGTAATGCAAAGGATGCAGGCTATGTTTTGATAAATGTACCCTTTGCACTTATTGGAGGGATACTCGCCTTGCATGTTACAGGTATCAATTTCGGCATTTCAGCGGGAGTAGGATTTATTGCATTATTCGGGATCTGTGTACAAAATGGCGTAATTCTGATTTCTGAATTTCACAGGCAGGCTAAAATTACAGGAGACCTTACTGAAGCAATTGAAAATGCAGTTCGCATACGGACAAGACCTGTTGTAATGACAGCATTAATGGCCGCAATCGGATTGATGCCTGCCGCATTGAGTACAGGTATTGGTTCTGAAAGCCAGAAACCACTCGCGGTAGTAATTATCGGCGGGTTGATAACAGCAACCATTTTTATTCTGATTGTTTTCCCCATCATCTATTACAAGGCTTTACATCTGCGTGAAACAAAACGGATGAAAAAGCTGGAAGCAATCTGAAATTGGGTATGTGTGTTCCAACTTTTTCAAAAATAAAATCTGGTAATTTGCCGGATTACTGCTGAATAATTTATTGGTTTTTCTCAACCTTAAGATTTAATTTGACCGGTAATAAAATCAACAAACACTGCTTATATCAATTAAATATGGTTTTAAGAACTTATGCATCTTTTTATTAAAGAGGCCGGTATTATGGATTGCTAATAAATTCACTTCATTTCCGAAGCAGGAAAAAGTAAATGAATCACTCACTGAACTTTACCGGAACATCATAAAAGATCCTGGTAAAAAAGGTCTTCTTATTGACTTCAAACCTGACCATCAACCATTAATTATTTTTTCTGATCACCACAAAGGAGCGCGGAATGGTTCTGATGATTTTGCACCTGCTGAAAAAAATTATCTGGCTGCTCTCGATTATTATGATCAGAAAAAATACTTCTATATCAATCTCGGTGATAGTGAAGAACTGTGGGAGAACACGATATTCCAGGTACTTAAACACAATGAAGCAACATTTAAGAAAGAGAAATTGTTTGTGGATCGTAATGCATTTGCCAAAATTGTAGGCAATCATGATCTCTACTGGGGTAATGATCCATTTGCTCCGGTGAGTCTGAAACTTATGTATGGAAAGATTATTAAAATTTATTCGGGTATAGTTCTGCGTGCCGAATTACCCAATGGCTATATCGATATTTTCTGTACACATGGGCACCAGGGCGATGCTCAGAGTGATGGTAATAAATTCAGCAAATGGTTTGTAAGTACTGTGTGGGGGCCATTACAAACCTTTCTTGAGATCAATACAAATAGCCCGGCAACAAATGACGACAGCAAAACCCTCCACAATCAGTACATGTACGAATGGAGTGCTGCGCAAACTGACCTTGTGCTGATTACAGGGCATACCCACCAGCCGGTTTTTAAAAGTCTGACTCACCTGGAAAGATTGTACCTGGATATGGAAACGGCCATCAGGGCTGATGATCAGATAGCTATTGAAAAGCTCAATAAAGAAATTCCAAAACGCAAGCGTGAGTATGATTATGTAAACAGTTCATTTCACAGCATGAAACCCGGATACTTTAATTCCGGTTGTTGCTGCTTTGATGGCGGAACAATTACAGGTCTTGAAATTTCGGAAGGTAAGATCCGGCTTGTGCGGTGGATTTATGAAGATGGTATCTCCGTCCGGAAGGTAGCCGAGGAAATGTTTCTTACGGACCTGATCAGAGATCTGAACAGGTAGAGGCTGCCAAAACCACTACCAACCTCGAGTGTAAAACCTCCGAGGTTTAAGACCTTCGAGGTTTTTTTGGCCACGTTAAACCATTTACTGCCTTTCTGGTCAAAATGCCATGAAAAAGTCTTCATTATTTATTTTCATTTTCTTCGGTGCTCTTATTAACCTCAACGCACAGGAGGCGGGAAAAGACAGTACGGAACAAGGCATGACAGCTTTACTGAACAGGAACAGTGAAACAGAGAATCATTTTCTGCGACGTGAAATACAAAGGAAAATCCTGCGCGTTGATTCGGTTATAGTCTGCAGAATTCCTGAAGCAAAAAAAATGCGGATAAAAAATGAACCTGTAAAACCCCGGATTCAGAATCGACACATACTAGACGAAAATACCACAAAACACCCGCCGGAGAAATACAAAAGGGACCCGGAGGTCCCTTTTGTTAAGACCACCTGGGTCTTTTTAAAAGTTATAGAATAACGAGGCCTCAATAAACAGTTGAGGATTTACCGGGCCTTGTTCTATTTTTTGTTTTCAACATACATTCCTGAAAACTTCTTATCGCTGAGGCCGATGTTAACAGGTTGCAATAATTGCTGGCGCTCAAATGCGCGGCGGTCATCTTCACTCTGCATCACACGTCCGAAACTACCTGTGCTGATGTATTTCAACGCTGCTGCCAGTGAAGGATCTTTTGTATCACCCCAATTGGTGTTCACGCCATCTGCTGCAAGCTTATCCGGCGCAAAACCGTCATAGTATTCGGCAGCACCTGCCGCATTGATTGTTTTAAATGAAATCGGGTAGATGGCATAACCAAAAACCGAGATCGGGAAGAAACCAACAGGTTTTCCATAAGTTGTGTCACCTACAAGTTTCACTTCCATATAAGGACGAAGGTTATTGATAACCAATTCACTTGCGGAAGCACTTCCACCGGTAACTATAAAAAAGACCCGGCTCAGGTTTAATGATCCTTCTTTTTCATATTTTACGGTGTTCGGCTCAGCTGCAAAAGTGATATTGGAAAATCCGGGTTTTCTGCGAAGCAGCGGGAATTTGCCGGCTTTCAGTGAATCATTAAAATCATAAGTGTACATCTTCTGACCATCTGCAGCCTGTGGCGCAATCAGGTTGGCAAGTACATTCTGCGTTTCTGTTGATCCACCCGGATTGTACCGGAGATCCACGATAAGCTCATTAATACCTTTAGCCGAAAAATCAGCAAATGCATCACGAAGTTCAGTGCGTGCGCCTTCGCCAAAAAACTGGTTGAATACCAGATAGCCCGTTTTCTTTGCGCCATCAGTAATCACACTTGTATGTAACACTGCATTCGCAGTAAAAGTCGCTTTGGTGAGCGTTATATTTTTAATATCCCCATTCTGTTTTACAAACTGAAACTCGGCGGAATTTGTGCTGCCGAAGAAAACATTATTCAGAATGTCGACACTCGCGTTGTCATAACCAATCTCTGTACCATTTATTCTGTTAATATACCAACCTCTTTCCACCGCCGCGGCACCTGACGGTGAAGTTTGGTATACATACTCCACATACCAATGAACAGAATCCACGGGCTGGATTTTTTCAAATGTGGCAGCTTTGATAAAAAACCCATAGTCTTTGTCTTCACCTGTCTGGATACCATCCGATTCAGCCTGGGTTGTTACAAAACTGTATCCGTGTTTTTTATCCTGCGGTTGAAGGTTACGAATCGCTGCCATTACATTCTGTGCAGCCTGAAGTTCCGTATTGCCTGTATATTTCCTTGGATTAAAAGTGTTATAAGCCGGGATCACTTCATGCCAGAAATAAATTTCCTTGCTATAGAGGTAAACCGAATCTTTTAACAAATCGATTTTAGATGCCGGCGGCTCCGGAGGCGGGTCCTGGCCTTTATTTTCATCTTTTTTACATGCAGGGGCAGCAATTATCGCAGCCGGGATAATGAGGTATAATAGTTTTTTCATGAGGGAGTAAAAATAAGTTATTCATAAAAATACTGATTTGTACCCAGTGTTAAAATTTATGTGAAAGACTAAAACCTGAAAATACCATGACAAATCATCGATTCGAACGTTAACATCAAGATAACAAGGGGTTAAGCATTAGTACTTGTTTAGATGGGACATAATATAAACGAAAAAAGATGTATCCGGGCCCTGCAAAATTTATCCTGTAGACCGGTCAAGGGTTTTTGCTCCTGGCAAAAAGGTTACTTACAAACTGTCTGCCGCACCAGCCGTTCTTTATGAAGCGGGATTTTTGTACACAGAAGCGTCTTTAGTCAGGAATTCCAGCGTCTCAATCATTTTCAACGCGGCCGGTGCATTCAGTAAAATTCTTCTCAGAAGAAATATATGACAAGACCTAGACCTTCCCTGAATGAATGGTTTTATATGTATCAGTAAAGAATACTTCTTTACCCTGATTCATTTTTCCACGCATAACCACCATTGTTTATTATTTATGGTCTGCTGTTTAAGTCTTGTGAGCTAAGATTTTGCATTTTGACGTTAACCTTGCTCCGGATTTAATTCCGAAAACATCTTCAGTGAAATGCTTTTTCCCGTTTCTTCATTTCCGCACTTATCGTCTTCCCTGCTATTGTATTTGAAAGGCACCGACCCTGCTATTTAT
>JAATGW010000567.1 GCA_015654495.1 Chitinophagales bacterium | reverse complement strand
GACCCGGAAATCACGAGGTAATAAATTCCCGCTGGCAGGTTATTACTTAGATTTATAGTACGGGAGCCGTTGTTTCCATTATGGGAAATTTTACTCTGATATACACTTGCTCCACTATTTGATAAAATGGCTATTGAGTATATACCGGCCGGCTGTCCATACATTTCCAATGTAGCCTGGTTTCCTTTCAACGGATTTGGGAAAAGCGTTATCCTGCTATTAAGCTCAAAGTTGATAGTTGCTATTGCGCTATACTTAAATGTACCAGTGATATCCAGCATTTTCAGTCGATAGTAATTTTTTCCTTTTAATGGGGAACGATCAAGCCATTGGTAGGTTACCAGCTCCTGTGATTGAGCTGCGGGAATATTGGTTAGGGCTGAAAAATTTCTGTCATTGTCAGATCTTTCCAGTTCATAATGACTTAAAAAAACTTCGTCAGCACTTATCCAGGTCAGCTGCACAGAATTGCCTATTTTTTCTGCACTGAAACTTATCAGTGTGACCGGTAAAAATGAAATAGGACCGTATCCGAAAGTAAAAGTTGCAAAGTTGGATAAGGCCATGCTCCTGACAGGCGTAGCTCCCGCACCGGTATTTCCCGGTATCAGACTGCCATTAGCCAGATCCCAGGTTCCTGCATTCAATTCAGTTACAAAAATAAGATCATGACTTGAAGGGCTGCCGACATTCCATGTATTATCACCGCTAAAGGTCAGCTCGACCTGTGCATCAGGACCACTCGTTCTTGAAATATCCCAATATTTATTGGCCCCGATTCCGGTAATTCCTGTAGCCATCGTACCCGCGGGAGTTATACCAAGAATGAATTCCGAGGTATATATTCCAGCTGCTGATGACACCGGAAGTATGGAAACAGGATGATACTCATTTCCCTTGCCAATCGGCATTGTGTATGAGCCGGTGGAACTAGTCCTTCGGGTCAGTGGACCGTTAATGAACGAAACTGAATTTCCCCCGGTTATTGTTGCAGTGGACGCCAGTGTAAGACGGTTAGGTGCAATGCTATTGATGATTCCGTCATTGAGAGACAATATCCCTCCTATCAGGAGATCATTCGTCAAAGTAGTAGTTTGCGCAGTATTGTTTACTGTAAAATTCTGGAGCAGGTTGGTTGTGCCAGGTACACTTTGATCGAAGGAAAGATTGCGATTGTATGCGGTTCCACTTAAAACCAGATTGGACGTGCTACCGCCGCGTAAGCCACCGGATCCCGGATTAGTTAAACTACCGTTCAGGTATAGAGTATTTGCGCCGATACTAAGTTCCCCCGCAGTAATATTCAGATGGCCACTAATGATAAGATCGCTGCCCAACACGGGCACCTGACCGGTGCTGTTTATCATAAGGTCATTCAGCACATTGGTTGTTCCGCTGATTGATTGATCAAAACTCAATACAGGGCTAACTGCACCATTTATCGTCAGGTTGCCCGAAGAGCTACCGATTAATCCATTTGGAACAGTATTGACAACACTGCCGGCGAGCGTAAGATCATTATTACCCAGGGATAGCTTACCTGAATTAAAACTCAATGTGCCGGCAACTGTAACATCCTGCTCCAGAATAACATTTCCGGAACTGTTATTAATTGTAAGATTATTTAGTGTCAGGGGCGATACAGCACGGATAAACTGCGCATGTGATCCCGACATAGTCAGGGTATTCGCCGTTACAGAGATGGCTCCATTTACCGTGAAATCACCACGAACATTCAGGTTTGAAGCAGGGAAAGCAGTTGTTCCGGTGCCGCTGATGATCAGGTCATGATAAGCCTGAGTAAAACCGTTGGGAACAATGATCGTTTGATTGTGACCGTTATACTCGATTAAATTTTCAAGTAGTCCTGCATTCCATGTTCCATTGTTTATAACTGTTCCGCCTATGCGCGTGATACTGCCGGAAGACATCTGCAAAGCCGCGTCAGTCGCTATTACCAGATTGTGGAAATTTGTGGTTCCGTTGACAGTCGTATTTGCATTAGTGAATGTAACTGTACTTGTACCTGCATTGAACGTCCCGTTATTACTCCAGGCCAGCCCGGAATTATTCAATGATAGCTGCGCCCCGGCATCAGCATTCACAATTCCGCCTGATTCAATGGTAACGGATCCATTGCCTTCGATTGCCGGTAATGAAGGATCATTTGGAGTGGTGGCTGCATCAGGGATGATAAGTATTGTATTCGTTGACGGCCCGCCGTTAGGAGTCCAGTTGGTTGCCGTAATCCATGAAGTACTCGTCGATCCGTTCCAGGTTAAAACAGTCAATGCTGTTTCATCAAAGGAGAGTTCCAGGTTGCCAAAAGTAGAAGAGAAAAACGCCACATTCACGTTTGACAGAACTATCCAGTTTTCGGTGGTATTGAAATTGGACTTGCCATGTTCAGTAATGATTGAACCCGTACTACGGAATGAAAAGTCTACAAGTTTATTTTCTATATTACCATTAAGTTCAGAATCCAGATATCGTGCCTTTATCAACGCTTTGGTGCCTGTTCCGCCGGTCTGGATAAAATCATACCTGCGGTTAACCATGCCAGCTTTCCATTAGGGAGTGGACCCAATTGCAATCTTCATACTTATTTGCGTGGGGATTGTTCCAACGTTCGGGAATGTAATCGAGGAATTCTCATGTCCCATAGTATATTCCACATCGGGCAATATGCTGGTTCTTTTCACAGTTCCTGTTACATCTCCCTGGCCGGTATTAGTGGCCAAAGCTCCCAGGTTAAGTGTATGGGTACCCGTGGAAAATGCACCGGTGGTTGCGGAAGGATTAGCGGCTGACACATTGACTATTCCGCTGGCATTGATGTCTGCAGCGGCTATAGCTCCTGCCGTTGCACTGATGGTCAGATTTCTGTAAGAAGGAACTCCGGAAACAGTTTGTAAAACACCAGCAGCGTAGTATACCGTTCCTGTTAAGGTAATATTATTCGTTGCAAATGAAGGCCATATTGTGGCTACAGTTGGTGAGCCCAGCTTAAATGTTCCGCCGGATAGATTCAGGGTACCCGTAGACGTTATCTGTCGACCTCCATCCGCAAGCGTACCGTTAATAATATTAAGTATAGCCAGATTATTGATATTTCTGTTCAGCGTTGCGGTTTGTCCGCTTGCATTAATAGTGAATGTGTTCAGCCTGTTGGTAGTACCGATGGTTGTTTGATCCATGCTGATAACAGGACTTACTGTTCCATCTACAATCAAATTACTGCTTGCACTCCCTCTGATGTTTTCATTTACTGTATTAACTATCGCTCCTTTAATTGTAAGTGAATTGGAACCGATGGCAAGTTTCCCGGATGTGAACGTGGTGGTCCCATTGCTGTTTAACACAAGGCTATTCCCCAGAGTGGTGACAAGTGCGCCGCTGTTGATAGTGAGGTTACTCAGGAGATTGGTGGTCCCCGGTATAGTCTGATCAAAACTCAAAGTCCGGCTCACCGCACCATTTACAACGAGGTTGCTGTTGGCATTACCTCTCAGGCCACCGGTTACCGTATTGGTAACGGTTCCACCCAGTGTTAATGAGTAGGAGCTGAGATCAAATTTACCAGCTGTAAATTTAAGGTTACCCGAAACCGTTATACTGGTTCCAAGGCTGATATTGGTGGCATTGTTAACTATGAGATTCAGTAAAGTATTTGTACTGAAGGTACCTGCACCAATCACCTGCGGCGCAGCTCCAATATATTCTACAGTCCCGCCCGTAGCGGTAAGCGTTCCGTCATTATTGAGGCTACCTGCAAGCTGCAGTGTACCTGTAATTGTTAACGAAGCACCTGGCTCTATTGTGATACTGTTTGCAGGTGAAACGGTACTGATAACAGGATATCGCGGTTTACCGGCAGGAATCAATACAATAGAAGGACTGCTGATGGTAGGCACAACTCCGGTAGACCAGTTACCGGTATTTGTCCAAAGAGTACTTATAGCCCCGGTCCAGTAGGTGGAAGCAATATCGTAATAATCAAGTTGATTATCATTTAGCAGCGTGACATTTGCATTACTCAATGCAAATGCGAAAACAATTACTTCTGATATCGCTCCATTATAGTAGGACACAGTGGGTGTATAGAAACCAATTTGTAATAAACCGACATTGTTTAAAGAGGAAGGAGCACCACTACTGACGGTGCCCAATGATATTCCGTTTTTATAAAACTGGCTGGCGGCAGTGGAAAGTTTCACAGCTGTATGAAGTTCAAGAGATGTACTGGGTGTTGCACTGTAATCCTGATCATTTCCGTACTGTGCCACTGTAAAAAGTGCTGCGCTGCGGTAGCCATAGTGTACAATGGTATTGTTGGGTCCGTCACCACCTGTAGTACTTATTGGAAGTTGTAAGGTTGGAGTTGTGGTGGCTTCTGCCGAAACTTTATTTAATGTATACAGGGTATTGTTCAGGTAAGAGGCCACCGTTGATGTTTGTAAAAAGGCGGCTAATGCATTGGAGAATTCCATGGAAGTCCGGCTGTTGACAGTGTACAAAATACCCGCATTCACAATTCTTGCCTGGTTGGCTGGCTTCAGTTGTATCGCATCTCTGCCATTTCCACTCTGATCATACAGCGTGTTTACAAATACCGAAGTGCCGGAATAAAAACTGCTGAAACTGATGGTACCAGTAGCAGATTTGTATGCCTGTGCGTTGACTGCCGCTCCTGCTTTTGTAGTGAGGGTAAGGCTTGTGGCATTGCTGATAGAAGCAATTATTCCCAGCGTAATGCTATTACTCACGAGAACTTGTCCCACCGTAAGTGAGTTGAAATTTGTTCCTGTTCCGGAGACTGCACTCGTGGTGCCCTTATAAGCCACCGCCGTGGCAGTTAGCGCATCCACTGCATTTAATCTGAGAGATGTGGTACTGATTATCGATGCAACGGTTCCAAGGTAAATATTTGAAGTATTGAATAAGCGGTCACCTACTGACAGCTGCCCTGTAAAATTCGTTCCGGTTCCCGTGACATTCGCCAGTGTGGTTTTGAAGGTAACTCCCGTTATCGAGACGGTGGTTGTGTTGGTAAGTTGAAGCGATGTATTATTTGTGACTGAAGCCACAACACCGAGAAATACATTATTTGAACCATTGAATAGTCTATCGCCTGCAATTACTTCCGTAGTAAAACTCGTTCCTGTTCCGGTAATTGTTAATGACCCATTGTTGCCTGTGATGGTGCCGGTTTTCAAAGCCCTGATTGTGATAGTACCTGTTCGCGCAACATCTGTTGAAACAGTTACTGTTTGTGTGGTCCCAAGACTTATTCCCACAGTAACACCAGGTGTGTATGTCAGATTGCTCGCCGCCGTCAGATTTCCGCTGGCATCAAAAGCAACATTTGCTTCAGCGTTATCCGTTGCCCTTCTTACTTTAATTGCATAACCACTATAACTTGTGGAAAGTTTTCTCAAGCTAAATGCGACCGATGCGGGTGATGCAGAAGTCAGACCTGCATTGTCCAGCGTATTCTGAGCAAACGATGAAGACACTACCGATACACCCGATATGAATATCAGTGCATTTAAAAATAATTTCATGGTTTTGGTTCTTGGAATATTGAATTCTATTTCATTGCGACTGCATCAGCATCTGTTTGAAATAGAACAGGGTGTTAATGTGGCCTTCCAAAACTATATTTTAAACAGCAACATATAAGTAGGTCGCTGACCCAAAACTCCGTAATGGTTTTTGCTACATTAATTCTTAACTGGGGAGCAGGGTACCCGGATCTGTTAAAAGTTGAAACTGGAATTCCCGTCAAACAACATCCGGTTGATACAAGATTTGGGCACAGAGTCGCATCCCCTGCCTGCATTTCCGGGAAAACTGCTGATCGCTCCTTTCACAAAAGCAATCAATAAAATAACAGAGAGCCGGGTTTTTCAGCCAGCTCCTGAACAAACCGAAACCCAGCCAGATCATATCTTCATCCGTTCCAACAGTCGTTTTTTCAGACTTAATTTTGATGAGATCGTTTACATTGAAGGCATGAAGGACTATTTGAAAATTCATCTCCGCGACTATACTCTTGTCACACATCAGACCATGTCGGAAATGGAGAAGCAATTGCCTGCCACCAGATTCATCAGGGTTCACAGGTCTTATATAATTTCCATTTCAAAAATCAAATCAGTGTTTGGCAATCGCGTTGAGCTGACGAATAAAACATTGCCGATAGGGATAAATTATAAGGATGGGGTTAGTGGGATTGGTGGGAATGAGGTAAAGCATCAACAGATTTTCCTTCAGGGAAAGCCCATCACAAAAAAACTTAACTCCTGGAATTGATGGAAAATTCCTGAAAATCTTATGTAAACATTGAGAATTATAATAATTACTTTTGAATTATTATAATTACTGTTATGACTATTGCATCTATCAGAAAAAAACTAATCAGTTTTATTGAGGAAGCAGATGAGAAAAAGGTTAAAGGATTGTATATGTTAGTGGAAGATGAAATTGTGAACAGCAAACAGTTTACAATTACAGCGGAGCAATTGCAGATTCTTGAAGAAGAAAGAGAAAATTACCTTATGGGCAAAAGCTAATCCGTTTCTCCGTAGCCCTCCCTGCGGGCCCTCCCCTCCCCCACCACCACCTCCAAGTTTTGACAAATGTATATGGCAGGTGAGCCTGGGTACCCAGACATCACCCATCATATCCATCCGTCCGCCACAGGCAGATAAGTTAACTTCGCGCATCCGCCTTTGGCGGACAATAACTAATACCGGTATCAATCACAACAAAAATAACTCTGACGGAAGGCGTTTCCAAGGGTAAAACATCAGTTAATGGAGAGAAAATAACAGCTGGGGGAAGATAAAACACCAAAGCTTCATTTACAACCGTAAAATTTAAAGCTACCCTCTGCACAATCAGCAGACCTTATCAAGTCCTTCACATGACGGGCCTTATAAATTCTTTTTAAAATCTTAGAACTGCACAAAACCAATAAATATCCGAATCTTAAAAATCAATACTTCTTACTCAGTAAGATTGTTTCCTTTCTCCGATAACTCATTTCCCTGCTCCAGTGTAGATGCCGCAGTTGCAGAAATTAGCTTTAAAAATTCCCGATGGTTGAATTGAGATATTGCCTTTAGTTCAGAAGCAAATTCTGAAAAGAAGGCAGTAAATCTGCATCGTCGCTATCGCACATTTTATTTATAAAGGAAATATATTTCGTTAGTAGGATCTCTTCCTTTTTGACAAAAACATCATTGACAAATACTGAAAAACTTCCCAAAACCATAATCGGGTATTCATCATAAAAGCGGTTAAAATTATACTCTGGAATTTCTTCTCTTAAATGCGGTAATAATATTATCGTGGTCTATCATCTTTAGATATTACTGAGAAGAGAATGTATTTATTAACCCGGTGATCCGTATTCGAGGTCCCGTACAAATCTGTATTTATTTTCTAAGTATTACCATTCCGCCCACGTTATAATTTCAAAAATAAAATCCTAATCTCAGTACCGGACCGAATGTGTTCACATCATAAAGGAATCTGTCGCTACCACTTCCTTTATCATAGTCTACCGCAATTACACTATAGCCAAGGCCTAACCGAAACCATTTTGCGAAAGCATAAGCCGCATCAGCCTGAATTTGCCAGGTAAATGATGAACCAACTCCAAAACCTCCGAGATCGCCCCTCGCCTGAAAAAACCATTTTTTACCAGCAGGAAATTTTGCACGTGCAATAATTACCGGATCAACTCAGGTTCTGGATATATTACCCTTTCTATAACCCGCACCGCCCGGTACAGTCGCATCGACATACATCTCCAGGGTAGACTCAATGCTTAATAACCTTGCTCCCACACCTGCTTCAAGCCAGGGTTTAAACTTTCTCAGACCTGCAAGTTCCCACACAAATTGTTTTGCGCCGGCATTGCCAGCAATTATGCCTTTTTTCCTGCGATATCCTGGCTGAGGTCCATATAAATGATATCTGAGCTAAAGGCCCAGCGATCATTAAAGTATTCAGCATACAACATCGCTCCGATTTGCAGGTGACTGAATATATCACCTGCGTTTGCGTGAATTTCCGTGGCAGGTAACTGACCTATTCCAACCGATCCATCCATAGTCGGAAACATGAGATAGGGTTGCAGGATAAAATGCCCTTTCTTTTTCGTGCTGACTGAATCCTGTGCCATAGCAGCACAAAAACAGCAACAGAGGAAAAGAAAAATTGAAAAAGCCCTGAAAAATGATTTCTGGTTTTTGAAAATGAGAAAGCGCTGGTCTCGCTTTTTCAAAATCAAATGCTTCGTTCTTTCTGGTTTTTCTGATTTCATTATTTTAATTTTTTATTGATCCTCATCGGAAACCGATCTGAAATCCTCTTCATGCATATAAAAAGCGGTTATCCTGAACCAGGGCTGAAAACTTGAAAAAGACCATTTCAGAAAGCATTCTGCAGATTGGCATTAATGCCCTACAAGATTAGTGGAATTAGATAGACCAGATAAGTGTTTCACGGTTAAATAATGGCAACCAGACCTGTAAAATTTTTAAGGGAGTTTAAAAAAACCGGGGCCTATCGCCTGTTGTATAAAGCGGACTCCACTTTGGTTTAGCCAATGTCTCAAAACCTGGCTTGATGAAATCGGGAAAATATCATTCTTAGCTGCTGTCATATTAACTATTGTCTTAACGATTCGCACTGCTGTTCTGGTTCAAGGTCCGAATAAGAGTGAACATACATGAAAAGCACATTGATTAGTACATAGGAATAATATCTTCAGGAACCGGCTGTTCCTCTTGCCTTTTGCCTCCTGCCTTTTGCCTGTCTTAACCACATCCTGTTCCATTCATAACGTCTCTGAATACACGAAAGTAGTTTTACGAAGAAAATTTCTTACCGCTTTGCGGTATTCCTGTTTTCCAAAAAAATTTCTCCGGGTTTTCAAATTTCAATACATTAGGAAAATATTCCATCCCTTTAATCACGGTCTGTACAAGGAAATACAATTTAAATATCCTCCCTTTCTGATTTTTAGCTTCCACGCCCAACCCGGCCCTGTTGAATGCAACACAGTGTTTCCGGTCCTGATATTACCAGGGCCAGGCCTGTATTTCTAACCTGGTTCAAAAAAGAAAAACATGCTATTCAGCGAATTCATAACCGGGCTTAAATCGCTTGTAGATGCCGGCGTGAGCAATAAAGCAAATGCAAGCCTGCCGCCTGAAAAGCTGAATTTTTCATCCTCCATCACAGCAGCTCTCGCAGAAACTTTCAAAAAATATGCAGAGAAAAATGTAAAAAAACTTACTGATGCCATAGAAGCATGCAGGGTTGTTTGCAGCAATGCTCCGTTTTTTGCTTCCAACACTATAAACACTGGTTTCTTCCCTTCGCGAACCGGCTTTCCGGGAGATGCTTCTCCCCCCAAAATCCTCTGCGGTCCAATGCTTCGGAAAACGGATACGGAATCCGTTTCAGTGTGGATCGCATTAAGCCGGCCTGACACAGTAAAGCTGGAAGTATTTTCAAATAACAACGGCGACAAAGGCGAGCTGCTAATGGATGGCAGCACCGCTACAATTTCATTTGGGAAAAATCTTCACATCGCATTAATTACAGCAAAACCAAAAAATACAAAAAAACCAGGCTACGGGGATACCTGCCTGTATAACCTCACATTCACTCAAAACCCGACTCTGGGTAAGTTTGATACCGAGGCTTATACCTATCCCGGCAAATGCAAACTCCCCTCATTTGTAATTCCACCGCTTGACCTGAACAAACTACATATCGCACATGGCTCCTGCCGCAACATGTCCAGTGATGCATTTGACAATCTACCGGCAGTGGATGAACTCATCAGAACAAAATTTGAAAACCGACCTCAACAGCTCTATCTCAGCGGTGACCAGGTATATGCAGACGAAGCCACTGAAGAGCTTGAACATTTTTATATCGAAACGGGTAACCTCTACATGCAGGGCATCAGCAATGCGGAAAAAATGGTTACCGGAAATAAAGATGAAGCAGATATTTGTCCGGCTCAAATTATTCCCGGCGAGCGGGGTCTTGAAAGTTCTACTCAACCTTTTTCCATCGATGACGGGAAATTCAATTTTCCGCAACTGTTTTCCAGATTCGGTGGTAAAAAACTGGAGAGCAGAGATTTTATTCACGACTATTGCGGATTTACGCCGACCTCCAGGTTTCATGTTTTTTCCCTTTCTGATTTTTTTGGCCTCTATCTTTCCAGCTGGTCTGAAGCCGTGTGGCCTGACTATATAAAAAATCCACAACTGCGCACCTGGGCAGAAACATTAATTGTGCGGCGTAAGCAGGATGATGGTGGCAATCTTCCGGCAGGCAAATCTTCAGAACTGGCAAAACTGAGTTCTGCGATCGGAGGTGTTGATGAAATCATTAAGACCTGTGAAAAAAAACTGAAAGAGATCCGCAAGAGTAATCAGATCCCCGATTTCCAAAATCTCCTGCGCCTGTGTTATGAATTAAAAAGAATAAGAACGGTACTTGCCTCCCTCATCCATTTCGCTAATGCTGTTTTATATGTCGCAGGCCTGCGTAAGGTTACGCGCGCACTCGCGAATATTCCTTCCTATATGATTTTTGATGACCATGAAGTGACGGACGACTGGCATATGACAAGGGAATGGGTACATCGCGCCTACAGCAAACCTATGGGCAGGCGGGTGATGCAGAATGCCCTGGCTGCCTTTGCTGTATTTCAGGGCTGGGGAAACACACCTGAAAAATTTAACCCGGCAGAAAGTAATGCTTCAGGAACAAAATTACTCACGGCGATTTCAACCTGGATAACCAATAATTACAACCACACTGCTTCTGAAAAAACCATGGCCTCTCTTTTGAAGATTCCATTTGGTGATGAAGTGACCCAATACCAGAAAATTGCACCTGGCGGAACCTTCCCCGATATTTTCAAAGATGCGGTGGAATGGAATTTTGCGATCCGTCATCCCAAATTTGAAGTGCTGGTACTCGACGCAAGAACATTCCGGAGTTTTCCAAACTCGCTCTACGGCCCCGCCGATCATATCAGTGAAAAATCGCTTGAGAAGCAGGTAACGGCACCGGCTACCCTACCAGCGCCACACGACAAAGAACCACCGGAACTCACAATCGTTATTTCTCCCTGCAATGTGCTCACGATTCCTTTATTCAGGAATTTCCTGAGCCTGGTG
>JAATGW010000056.1 GCA_015654495.1 Chitinophagales bacterium | reverse complement strand
TGAAAGCAATAAACATAAACTGCTTACTGATTTCCCAAATTGTACTTTCAGGTATCAATGGACTTGTCAGTTCATAGCTTGTCTGGTAAATTGAAATGAACTGTCCGGCTATTGAGAACAACAACAGAACTAAGAAAATTTTTGCCCCGGTCTTTAGCAGGTTTTGTTTCCTGTTGTCCATTTCAAGTTTATAGAGATGACTTCTGATAGCATTCAACAAATAAAGCTTTTAACCTCGGAACCTCGTAATAGTCACTTGAAAAATATTCTGCCACGGTAATATTGCCTGCTAATTTTTCAATTATGCAGTCACTGGCTTTTTCTATATCCAGATTTTCAAGCTCAGGCCGGGCTTTAAAACCTTCATTGAGTTTTTGTTTAAACCGCAATTTATATTCAGCTGTCATGTTAAATTTAACCATAGAATCTACAATATTTGCTCTGACACAATCTATAATTGCGTTTCCGGAAACCTCACTTAATTCACCATCTACAACAAAAGTGGATCTATACTCTTTAAATTTCTGAACCAGCAGTGAATCGGTCTTAATTGCATTATAGAAAGCCGGCAGAATACATTCACATGCCTTTATCGAATCAACAGCTCTTCCAAATAAAGAATTTACTGCGCTAAAACAAGGTTTTTTATCTATGATGATTCCATCGATATTAATATTATCCGGTTTGTCTGGCTGGAGCTGCCTGCAGGTCCAAATTCCGAGAAAGACAAACAGCAGAAATAAATTGTACTTATAAGCATTTGACATTCGCATAACGACCAGATTACTTACCTTACTGAAAAACTGGTTGGCGATAATCGCCCGAACAGCACTAAGATTTATGCAGAACAGGTTTCATATGCCCTCCCAAATTACCTACGCAATAATACTTAAACTGAAAACGTCTGATTGGTATTCTATCGCCCAAGTTGCGCAAGCCATGTCAGCTATTGTATGTATGCAGACGTGTAAAAACAAAGTCTCTTGCAATAACGAAACCTTTTCCAAAAAATAATATTTTCAAATCAGAAGAGGTTGCTGTCCTTTCACCAATAATCGTAAAATCCATACCATTTTGTTTTAAGCATTCTCCGTATTTAAGCAATAATTTTTTTGGTCCCTGGCTTAATAGGCCATTGCTGAACTGAAACAATTGAAATTTCGGGTTCACCCCAAAGGAAATATTGAAAGATTTGAATTCTCCAAAAATATTCTTGTGAATAGAATACAGTTCATAAAATAATTTCGGCTTGTCGTTGCACCACCCAGTAAAATATAATTGACATTGACTGTCGCTAAATTCCCAAAGTAAAGGGTGATCATCATACAAATACATAGACTCGGCAAAATCAAAGGACAAGTTATTTTTCTTAAGATCTTCTACAACAATTCTCCATTCCTGTGGTGGAGTGTGAGCTTCCTCAGAAGTTTGCATTTCCAGGATAAATTCAATAACGGGCTTATCAGTTGAACAATCGACTTTTGTTATGTAAAGATTAAAATCATCTTCATCACATTCCTGAAAAATGTCAAAAAGCTCCTTTGGAAGCACGGTCAGTTGTTTAAAATATCATTGATTCTTCTGTACCAATATGTGGAACAGGAATTTAAAATTCCTTACTCTTACAGTCCATTACAATTTTAATGATTTAAGTCCGAATCGACAAGGCTATCATTCTCTGGATGATGAAAACTTCTATGCAGGCAGGCTCTGACAGCTGATCACATATTCCTTCGCTAAAGTTGTATTAGTTTATACAATTTCGAGTATCTCTCCTGGTGCAGGCTTAGTATTATGTCCGACAGGTTCAATTGAATACTGGTAGATTCCTTTTTCTTCCTTCTCCAGAATTTCTCTTCGAAACCTCTCATAATTTTCGTCGATCGGTTGCATGAAAGTAAATCGCTGCCAGGTTTCCTTCTCTCCATTGAAGCGCTTTTGATTTTCAACCTGAATAAAAATTGTCCTGCTTTTAACCCTCCAGGACAAGCCGGTTTCTTTAGATCTTAATAAAGTCTCCGGCATAAGGCCATGCAATGAATGCTGAATATCAGCCAGGATTTCATTCCGGAAACTCAACTTCCAGCTTTCTGTTATTGTCACCAGATGATCGTTCATTTATTGCGGCTGAAGATCGCGGAAAATAATGTTGCTGTTCGCTTATTTTGTTACCAAATTCCCATCTTTGAACTCAGTTTTATTTCTCCAGCAGATCGTAAAATATAGCGCTGCAAAAACAACTGTCAAAACTTCACCCGTAATATCTCTCTTTAATATTGACCAACCTGAAGGAATGTAATCTCTGTAAAAACCAGTTATGTAAATTATCAATCTTTCGTAATTGTATGGAATTGTTAAAAGAAATATGGAGACTAGTGTCAGGGAGATTTTAGTTCTGTACCTTTTAAAGAAAAATAATAAGTGAAATAAAAAAGCAAATAAAAATGTCCCGATAAATATTGAAAAGCAGCGCCTTCGATAGCCAGCCAACGCGTCTGCCGAAGGCATATCTGTATCTTTAAATTCCGATATATAACAATTAATTGTTTCTGAACCAACCCAGATAATGTTTAAAATCAAACCAAAAATGAGAATCAAATTCGACCTGTTTAAAAAAATATTTGTCCGTCTTCGTGAAGCTTTGTTAAATATAATTATTATCAAAAATGCCGCAGTTGAAATCAGGTACGCAGTTATTATTTTTTTAATTATCCAAAAAGTCATTTAAAAAAAATTGTCTTTAGCTGAAGTCGTTTTAGATGGCCCCGGATTTAAAACAAGCAAATTCGTGATCGCACGCAGTATATAAAAAAAATTAAATAAACGGTTCGTATTTCAAATCGACTGAACCTCGCAGGGTCAAATACAATATCACTTTTCAATCCAATTGTTCAACATCCCATCCATCATACAACTTGACCTTACAATCCTTTTCCAGTTGATTGAAAGCGATATTTTTTTTGAAGAGTTGTTCAGGTGACATATTTTCAATCTTGTTCACATGCAGAAACCATCTGTTTTTCGAAATAGGATGGATGCTTTCTTTAATGTATTCTTCCTCTGCTAACCTGCTAAATATCAATTCAGGACTTGATTTATTTTTATCTATAAAAAAATATCCCCACTATAAATTTGAATTCATGTTCCAGCCACTGCTGGATATCTGCGCAAATATTTCAATCAGCTCAATTAAATCTGTCTTCATTCCGAGGGTATTTTATTGCACTCAATGGCCAGGCGATAAATGTAATGCCGTAACGGCAGTGTTCGTCCGTGCATTCCTGGTTATGAAGATAATTGCATATTCCATTCTATAAAAAACCCGCTAAAATTCTCCCTGCTGTACTACTTGCACATTATTTTTCGCTTTGATTATCGTTTTCACCCGGTATAGCAAAAACAAAGCGACACAACTTATCATAAGCACGATATATCCCAATGTATTGTAGTGTTCCAGCGGACTGAATTTTGTTTTCTGTACAACAATGCTACCGGCAACTGTTGCGCCTATACCGCCAGCTATCTGTTGCAATGAGGAATTAATACTCATAAATGCGCCTCTGTCCTGCATTTCAGGAATCGATGTTGTTAATGCAATTGCAGGTATCATACGGCTGAAAATTGCCGCCATCATTAATACATTAAATATCATCACCACCCACAAAGGCTGCGCAGAAAGGTTTGTATACACGACCACCATCACCATCATAAATAACGAGGCAATTACAAAAAGGGTATACTTATCCATCCGGTCGCTCAATCTGCCTACAAGAGGCATTACAAATAAGGAGGATATGCCGCTAACCATAAAAAGTAATGGCAGCTGGCTTGCTGTTACGTGCAGGTTATTTACAGCAAATGCGCTACCAAAGGGCATCATCATAAACCCGCCTACAGAAAGTAAAGCGGTTGCAGCAAATCCAATGCGATAATTGCGTTTGGCAATCGTTTTGTAAAAATGAGTGAGTACGGAATGATCCTGCTGAATTTTAAGATGACCCGTAACGGGTTGAAATTTCAGAATAATTACTATGAAAATAATTATCGCCAGCACGGCTATCATCAAAAACGCAGACTGCCAGCCCCACAAATTGGCAAAGTGCAGGCCAATAGGAATTCCCAGTACCTGACTAGCGCTGATTCCTATCTGCATAATTCCCATTACACGGCCTCTTTGTTCAGGAGCAAAAAGATCGGTTACTATTGCCAGCGAAATTGAACCGATAACCCCACCGAACAAACCGGTGATGAGCCTCGCAGCAAGCAGCAGATGATAGGTATTCGCAAGTCCGCAAAACACGGTGCCCGCAATAAACCCTATGTAAAAAAAAAGCAACAGCTTTTTCCGATCAAAGCGGTCGGCAAATCCTGCAGTCAGTAAACCGGAAGCACCGGCACTGAATGCATAAACCGATACTGCGATTCCAAACTGATGTGGATGCAGGTCCATTGATTTTATCATAAAATCTCCCAACGGTGACATCACCATGAAATCGAGGATCACGGTGAATTGCGTCAGTGCCAATAATGTTATGGCAAGTATCTGGTAAGAAGAAAATGAAGACGGTCGGTTCATAATAACAGGATTATGTCAGCATAAACAATTAGCTATGCAATGTTAGCTAAGAATTTAACTGCTTTCAAATGCAGATCGCTTCAAAAGGAAAAATAAAGTGGATTGAGCTACCAGTAAGTATGAATACTATTTCATCCCTCTTCCAGGTAGCATTTACAATAATACTAAGTTAAATTTAAAAGTCAAGGACTGAGAACATGCAAACGATTAAAATTAAAGTCGTCGATGATCCGTTTCTGTACTCGTGCTATGTTAGCCGTAAATTCTCAATTGCATCAATATCGTTTATTATATTTTTCCTATCTGTCCCATCTGATTTACCTATGTGACTATGGTTCTCCTATGCTAACTATGTGGTTCAAAAAAACCTGCGAGTACGGAAAGAATTTGCACCACATCCACCTACGTTTCACTTCGGCGGACAAGCAGGCAGACAGGTGACATAGAAAACTTTAGAACCGCAACTAACATCAGCAGTGCGAACCGTTAAGACCATACTTAAAATGACACTGGTTTTTCCTGCAGAAGCTATCAGTCAGAGTTCCGGGTTCAAAATCAATCGTCAATAAATTCTGATTTGTGTTTTCTTATAAATTCTATTTGTAGTTGTTGCAGGTTTTCAGTCTTGTAAAGACCGTAAAATTCATCATCAAACTTATTTAATGGATTGTCGTTATAAGATTTACTAAACCCTTCCAGTGTTCCGTCCTGGTGTTGAGTAATTTTGGGATTTTCTTTATCAAAGGTATTATTAGCTCTTTGGGTCAGGTCAGCAAATTTGTTTGCCCCAATAAGTTTCAACGCGTTCGGTAAATGCCTGTAGAATTGTCCTGCAGAATTATAGTAAAACTGATTATAGCCGCCATTATTTACTTCGGCTTCCAGCATCCAGATCATATAAATTACCTGCCGGGATTTATTCCAACCCATTACTGTTTCATATTCTTTTTCATAATCAATTGGCTGTCTCTCTGATAAATTTTCAAAAACAACCTGTATTAAATTATCATCTGAAGTCGTATCAATTATTTGCTCGGTCAATTTTTTATGAATTACCTGGTTTTTAAAGGTATCAACTGACTTTTCAGACTGTCCATCTGAATCATTTCTTAATTTTCTCTCATCTTTATCTGTCTGTTCTGAACAGCCAAATAAACTTAAGATTGTCGGGAGGACGGCAATAAATAATATATTCTTCATTAAGTCATCTTTTTAGCCGACGGTTATTTGTTCGCGAATCGCGAACAGCGAACAAAAATTTTGGGTTATACTTCCCGATTACAAAAAGTAATTTTCCTGCCTGTGCATGTTTAAAGACCTTGAGATACAACTACGACATAATTTACCTGAGCTTTAGAAACAATGGCCAGGGTTCCATTCAGATTGTATTCCTTCTGCCAACGATAGAATTCTATGCGGTTTTGCATAATGCAATGTTGGCTAATTTTTTTTCAGTACCCAAAGTCCGGCGTCAAGCCAACCTCGTATATCTCAATTTTCAGAATGTTCGTTTTCCTGATGTCGAAACTGAAAGAAATCCCCTTTGATTTATAATTGATATCCATAAAAGTTCGGGATGTATCAATTGCTTCGGGATTGCCGTATACATTTATTATCTGATCAACATTATCACGGGTAAGACTTATCCCATCCTCTGTTTCTGCATCGCAAGGGAAATAAACACCAATATTTGTGATAAGGGCATTCTTTTTGACTTCATTATCGATAGTTCTGGAAATAACTGTAACTCCCTGAAGTGAAAAGCTAAATCGATTTGTATGATAATCATGCTCAAAACCACAACCTATTCCCTCTGAGAAATCTGTATTGTTACCATATTTAAGAAAAGCTGCCTGAGCGATACTCTTGTTCAACTTCAATTTATCGACTTCCTGCCCGGCTTTAATAAGTACCGGTCGTTGTTTGCTTTGAAATGAAAAAAAAGTCAAAGCAATTATTATAGTTAAGAGAAGTGTTTTCATAAAGATCCTTCCTGTTTAAAATTCAGAATTACATTAAACGGTTCTGTATTTGCCATGTTGCAGCAGTCATTGATCGTCCACCCCGGAAGCGATATTGGTAAAGTTAAGAAAAGTCCAATTTCTATTCTGTTCCCCCACTGTGCCACAAACTATTGATAGACTTTCAGGAAAGAAAAGTCAGGGAGAAACATTTTTGATTCGTTTCTGCTTGTTTCAAGTTGTGCTTCGGTAGCATAAGCAATCATCTTTTGTTCATAGTCGTGTATAGCAGCTTCTATGGTTTCATAGTTCCCGTTGGTTAAGTTTTCAGATAAAATTAATGCGTCCATCAGCCCCGTGTTGACACCCTGACCCGCAAATGGCGGCATTATATGTGCGGCATCACCAATAAGCGTTATTGGCAAAATCCGATTATTCTTCCAGTGTTTTTCCAGGGGTATTTTTCTTGTTGGCCATATAACAAAAGAAGATGTTGAACGGAATAATTGTTTGTACCATTCATGCCAATGTGAGAATCTGTTTAAAAGGAAATTAATAATGCTCTCTGTATTCTGAAAGTTTAATTCATTTTCCTGATCCGGCTCTTCAGGCTTTTTAAACATTATGTTGTAGCTCAATACGCTGCCATTCCTGGGATTTGCAACTAATAAATTGCCCTTGTTTGCGGTCATTAGTATGTTATCATTGCATAGCCGGTAGAACTCTGCACATTTTATTTCCGGTTGAAATACTTCGCCCTGTAAAATAAGAGTTCCGGTATATTCGATTTCTGCATCTGTAACATATTTTCTTGCTTTAAACATTCCGCCACTTGCCCCAATAACCAGGTCTGCAGTTACGCTCATTTTATTTTCAAATTGTAAAAGCCATTTTCCGTTATGTTCCTCAAGTCCTGTAAATTTTCTGTCCCAAACAACCGTATCATCAGCTAAACTATCGAGCAATATTTTTCTTAAATCATTTCTGTTTATCTCAGGATTGTCATATTGATCTTCTTGTGTTGGTTTTTTAGAGAACAACAGATTACCTTTTTCGTCAGCCACCGTTCTTCCCATAGGAATAGCCATTGAATAGTAATGTTCCAGCAATCCTGCTTTTTTCATTGCCTCCTGACCCGAACCGTTATGCAGGTCAAGTGTACCGCCTGAAATTCTTGTTAGTGGATCTTTGTCTCTTTCATAAACAGTAACATCTATTCCTTTTTGCTGCAGTAATTTCGCCATTGTCAAACCAACCGGGCCTGCACCAACGATGGCTACTCTTTTGTTTTCCAGTAACATCAGTTTTCATTTTTTTATGACTAACAAAATTCCGGAATCTTCCTGCATGAGGCTTGTATAAGGCGACAAAATCTCCGTACTACCCCCTGGTGCCATTTCTCTAACAATTCAGGTCGAAGCTGTTAAATTGGATGCACTCCGTCCCTGCCGCGAACAGTCCTGACAAATCGGCAATGGTCTGATATTTCGCTCCCGATGTTTACGGAGCTCAATTTCAATACAGAGAGCAATTCTTTGCTTTTCTGTTGTATGTTTGAAATTGTTGAGGCACTGATTCAGAGAAACGATACCGTTTTAAAACGGAATAGGAAATTTTTAATTCATTGTGACCTTCCGAAGGTCGCTGGCCCGCAAAACCCATAGTCAGAAGGGTGTATATTGAGTTATTTATTTCATTCGTTCACTAACAATTAGTTCCCATTCTAATCTTTTGGCTCCCACAATTGAATTTTATTTCCTTCCAGGTCTAAAATATGAACAAATTTGCCGTAGTCATAGGTTTCAATTTTGTCAACGATCGTTACGTTTTCCTTTTTTAATTCTTCAACCAATGCTTCCAGATTCTCTACTCTATAGTTAATCATAAAGTCCTTTGATGAAGGCTCAAAATATTTTGTATTTTCTTTAAATGGATTCCACTGGGTAAGTCCCTTTTTATTGCCACCTGATTCCGGATCAGCCTCCAGCCATTCAAAACTTGTTCCGTAAGGGGTTGTGTCAAATCCAAGATGTGTTTTATACCATTCGTTAATTGCGTTTGGGTCTTTGCATTTGAAGAAAATACCACCTATTCCAGTTACTTTTTTCATTTTTATATTTTTACTTATTAGTTATCATAGCCTTAAGCGAAACCCACCAGAAACGAAGTAGTAATCCATGTTATCAAAAAGATACTCGCTTCATGGTCTTTAAAATTAAAGCTTTTTTATTTTCATCATTCACATTTGCAGTCCGGCTCAGGCTGGCTGCTAATCTGTAGTTATGTTAAAAGTATTTGCTATTGCTTTTTTTGATCCTGCTTTTGC
>JAATGW010000271.1 GCA_015654495.1 Chitinophagales bacterium | reverse complement strand
GCCGGGTTTCCTTGGTTGCTGCCGGTAACAAAGTTGTTTTTGCCGTTGGCTTTAAGGTGCAGAACAAAAATTCAGCACGGGTTGATGTATACGATCTGAATACAAAATCCTGGACGACTACGGAACTTTCTGTTCCCCGCCATGATATCACGACTGCTGTACTTGGAGACAGGGTTTTTTTTATCGGAGGAACATATTTCCAGGGTACAAAAAGATTGCTGAGTAAAACTGTTGATATATACAGTCTGTATACCAATACATGGTCCACTTCATCTCTGCCAAATGAGATCGAGTTTTTTGCTGTAAGTGCAACAGAAAGTAAACTGTATCTGGCGGGAGGCACTTATAATTATGATTCCGGACCTACTGAAAACGGAGTGATGATTTATGATGCCACTACCGGGCAATGGCAAAGTGGGGGACAAATGGTTAAAGGAAAGTATGCTCACGGGAGCGCCTACCTGAACGGGAAACTATACTGGATTGGCGGGTTTGATAAACCTGTTTTCGGCACGGGTTATGAACCCAGCTGTTTAATCGAAGTCAGGGCCATTGGTTCTCAGAACTCCGAATTTATCAATTTGTCATCTGAATCTATACATCCGAAAGCAATTCCATTCAATGGTAAACTTATTTTTTTCCGTAAAGATTTTATAAATGAAACAATCACCGATATCTATTCCCCCGCCACAAATGTATGGACAACCTGTGCTGTTGATGCAGGTGCGGCAGTTAAACTCAGATCACTAAGTCATACATTTATCAGCGGCAATAAATTGTTCCTGGTCACAACGGGTGATCTTAATTCAGAACTTCCGCTTGAAATATGGCGTTTCGAATTCTAATCTGTTGAAACGAGTTCAGTAGAATTTTAATCAATGCTGTCAATGATCAAATCATCTTCTAACCGGATCCTGAAAACAATGAATCTGTGACAAGGTCAGACTTTCAATTCCAATACATTTACACTGAAGTTCAGACTGATTGAACGTTTTTCAATCAAAAATCCATCAGATCATCGGGCATAAATCCGGGTTTTGTCCTGAATGCCCAGGAGTTATTTAATGTGAAACATTGAACCAGGTTCCACCAAAAAATTCGCATCACCTGTTTATTTTGCCCCGTAACGCTTGTGCTTTAAATTTTCCATATGAGTAGAAAATTATTTTTAGTCCGCAGTTCCTTCGTGATTTTTTTTGTGGGTGCTGCGTTTAGTACTGTTGCGCAGTGGCCGAAGAATATACCTATAAAAAATGGTGGGAAAATCACAATTTACCAGCCGCAGCCTGAAAATCTGAAAGGAGATAAAATAGTCGGCCGCGCAGCGGTCTCGGTACAAAGAACGAGCACGGTCGATCTTATTTTTGGTGCGATATTTTTTGATGCCTGGATTTCCACAGACAAGAGTAGCAGAACCGCGATAATCGATTCAGTTAATATCACAAATTCAAAATTTCCCGGTGTAACTGATACCGCTGATCTGAATAAGCTTGAAACGATTATTCAGACTGAAGTTCCGAAATGGAACCTGGAAATTTCGCTTGATGCCCTGGTGGCATCTATCAGGTTGGAAAATTCCGGATTTGGATCCGATCAGTTTAAAAATGATCCTCCGAAAATCATTTATAAAAATAAACCGACCACATTGGTAATACTCGATGGTGAACCTAAAATTCAGAAAGACAAGAATCTTGATGCGGATCGTGTTGTTAATACTCCATCGTTGATATTTAAAGAAGGGAGTCTATGGAATATGTATAGCGGTGGAATCTGGTATAAATCCACAGCAGTAACAGAAGGGTGGACGCCGAATACCAGTCTTTCAACAAAGTTGAAATCCGTCAATGACCAGGTTAAGAAACAGGAGAAGGAAAATAACAATGGTGAAGCTGTATCTGCAAAACCCGAGCTGACAGATATATTGGTAAGTACGGTTCCTGCTGAATTGCTTCAAACAAAAGGTGAGGCTGAGTATAAATCGATAAAGGGGACCGGCCTCTTATACGTTTCCAATTCCGTCAATGATATTTTTAAAGAGATCAGCACCCAGAAAGTTTTTGTTTTACTGGGAGGCCGGTGGTATAGCGCCGTGGATATTGAGGGACCCTGGAAATATATTGCGGCTGATAAATTGCCTGAAGATTTCGCAAAAATCCCTGAAGGTTCAGAAAAAGACAATGTGCTGGCGAATGTATCCGGTACCGATGCTGCGGAAGAGGCAAAAATAGACGCGCAGATTCCGCAGACTGCAAAAGTGGATCGTAAAACAACAACCGTAAAAATAGAATATGATGGCAGTCCGAAGTTCAGTTCGATAGAAGGAACTTCACTTGAGCTTGCAGAGAATTCAAATCTCACGGTAATGAAAGAATCACCTGGAAAATATTTCGCGCTCGATAATGGTCTATGGTTTAAAGCAAATTCTGCCACAGGCCCTTGGATCGTTTCTGATGAAAGACCAATAGATGTTGAAAAAATTCCTGCAAGCAGTTCTGCTTTCAATACCAAGTATGTCTATGTATATGAATCGACTCCGGAATATGTTTATACGGGGTATACTCCCGGTTATATGGGCTCTTATATCTATGGTCCAACAATAGTATATGGAACCGGGTTCTACTATAATCCATGGTATGGGGCGATGGACTTTCCGCGGCCAGTCACTTGGGGTTTCGGATTCAGTTATAATCCCTGGTATGGCTGGAGTATGGGATTCGGATTTAATATCGGTTTTATGCATATTGGTTTTGGTTTCGGTGGAGGTTTTGGTTATGGCGGCGGCTGGTTCGGTCCGGGAATGTATCGACCTCCTTACCGTCCATATTATGGTGGCGGAGGATACTATGGACACGGAGGCCATAATATAAACACCGGGAATATTAATATTGGTGGCAACCAGATTAATATTGACCGGGGCAATCTGAATAACATTTACAACAATCACAAAGGAGTAACTACCAAAGATGTGAAACGCGGACCAGGTAGCGGTGGGCGTGATGGTATCCGGAATAGCAACAGGCCAAGTGCAAAACCTTCAACCAATGGAAACAACAATGTGTTTGCAGACCGTAATGGCAATACCTTTCAACGCGACAACAAAGGCAACTGGAATCAACGAAATAACCAATCAAGAAACTGGAATTCGATCGACCGTAATAACATTAATATGCGGGATATGAATCGCGATTATCAGAGAAGAGATCGTGGAAAAGCCCGAACGCAGAATTATCAGAATCGCAGTAGTTCTTACGGCGGAGGCAGTATGCGTGGTGGAGGCGGAATGAGAGGTGGCGGCGGCAGAAGGAGATAGATTTCAGGCAAAAGGCAAGAGGCAAAAGGCAAGTGCGGTAGACGGTAGGCAGTAGTAACAGCCGGCGTTTGGAGATTTGATGCCTAAGTTTTTTTTACCTGTTTCTGTTTTCTGTTACTGTTACTCTTTCTCTTTCTCTTGCTCTTGCTCCTCAAAAAATATAATTGATCGAGAACACAACACCGAAGTCAAATTTTGCACTTCCCTCGACCGGGGGTTTGCTATCAAAGTTGTTATAGGGTTCAAAACTCAGTTTAAAATCTTTAAAAATTTCCCAGGTGAAGTTCAGGCTGCCATCATTCCTGAAACGCCCGCTTTGTGAAAGACTGTAATAAAAACTCTGTGCAAATAAGAGGTTAACTTTTGGTTTTTCAAATTTGAAGATATTAAATTCCAGTTGTCCGAATAATTCAGTAAGTACACCGGAGCTTATCCCTTCTGTGCTTTTTTCCTGGTTGAAAACAAAACCTGTTCTGCCCCATGCATAAATAAATCTGTTGGTGAGAAATTTATTTCCGATACCTAAACCTTCCTGGAATCGGCGTTGCAACCCAAGTTCGAGATTCCTTTGATAGGCCAGGAAGGCAGTGAAAAACCAATTCTTCGCAAAGAAATAATTGTACTTAAATGTTGCGCCTTCGCGATCTCTGCTGAATAAACTATCATATAAGGTATAAATGCCCGAGAGTGACAATATGAATTCTTCTTTTTTTGAAGTGTATTTAATATTTGCATCGAAATTCAGACGGCCAAGTGAACTGGAGCGGGTATAACTATAACCAACGCCTACCGATCCGGAAAATCTTTGCAACAGGGTTCTCTCGAAGGGATATAAAACAGAAACATCTTCAAGTTTCACAGGAATGGTATCAAAAAAGGTTTCCACATTGATTGTGTTCGGTTCCGGATGAGAAGATATCCTTCCATATAATTGCCGGTGCTGAATAGTTTCTATCCTGAAAATTTTATTGGTGCCCGCGATGCTGCTTAACCTTCTTAACTGTACCGTTATGTCATTGGCATCATCGGGATCGAAAGTGATCACGCCCAGTTTGACTCTCTTGATCTTACCGATTACGCGTGTGCCATTGAGAAAAAATAATGTATCCTTTATCTCCTGGCATTGAGAAGAAATGCAAATGAAAAAAGCGATAGTCAAAGTAAAGGATTTCATCCATACTTTATTATATAATAACCAGTTTAGTAAAATAGTTCGAGATTGATCATAAATATAGTTCCATTTGCACCAACGACAGTAGGATAACTCAGATATCCTACAGGTGAATTCTTTTCAAAAAGAATCTCAGGATTGACACGGAAAATCCGGTTTTTTAAGGGATACCAATTAAGGCCCGCGGTGATTTCAGACGGCTTGCCATATTGACCGGCTACATAAGATCCCGTGCTGTACAACTGCAGTGTTTTATTGATCAGCATAGCGGAAGCCTGTATGGCAAATCCATGAT
>JAATGW010000479.1 GCA_015654495.1 Chitinophagales bacterium | reverse complement strand
TGAAACTGCTTTTCTCAACTCAGCAAACTGTATAACCAATTCAGGCGGATCTTTTTTCGCTGCATTTACATTTTTGACGTCTGTATTTTTTTTCAGGTAGTCTTCAGCAAGACCAACCAGCTCAATCATCCTTTCGTAGGATTCTTCAGCTGTATCGCCGAATGAAAAAACACCATGGTTTAATAATACCATTCCTTTCATTCCGGGCTTCAGGTCTTTCTTCAGTATTTCAGCTGCCAGGCGCGACAGGTCAAAGCCAGGCATGATATAGGGCACGTACACTACGCTGTCTCCATAGATCTCCCTAACAATTTTTTCACCATTCACTGAATTGGAAATGGCTACAAAGGCGTCGGCATGGGTATGGTCAACATAACGGTAAGGAATAATCGCATGGAGGATAGCTTCAACTGAAGGCACCGGGGCGCTGGATCTGGTAAGATGTGTAACCAGTTCATTTACCATTACAGAATCCGGCAATTCGTTAAGTTCGGCCAGCTTTTTGAGATGATCCAGCCTCACTGGCGAAAAACCTGCTGCAGCAATTGTTTCGAGATCCCAGCCGCTCCCTTTTACATATAATATATCTTCTTCTTCACCGAGAATATTCTTCTCTTTTACTTTTACGGATGTATTTCCACCACCATGCAGTACCAGAGATTTATTTTTTCCAAGCAGTTGTGAGGTATGAACACGTGCATTTATCAGAGAAATATTATCAGCAATCGGCATATCAGGAGCGTTTATAAATTAGAAGCAAGTTAAGGGGATTAACTTGTATATACAAGATATATTTTGGAAATACGAGAGGCAAGAGGCAAGAGGAAACAGCCGTTTAAAGTTTAATGTGAAAAGTTGAAAGTAAGAACAGATATATTTTAAGAATATTTGAAGCAGAAAAAACCTCCGAATCAGTTTATGTGAAATGTGTAAGGTCGGTGAACTTATTTCATTTGATGATGGCTTTCTACCAGATTTATCAATCTGATTTATCAGGTTATTAAGTTGTCAGGTTATAAGTTTTAGGTTGGATCTTTTAAGTAGCAGTAATCAGGTTTAAAGTTCAGGCATCCGGATACTCCTGTTAACTATTGCCTCTCCACTTGTTGCTGGCTGTTCGTACTGCCTGCTACTATATAACTTCCATCTTTTGCCGGTAAGGTGGAGAGCCGGAAAGCGGTCGGGATAAAAAAATATCGTGTATTTCTTCGTCACCCCGCCTTCCCGGCAGAAAAACTACACACTAAAATCAATCATCAAGAATTTTCTAATCTGCTTCCTCCTGGTCACTGGTTTAAATTTCAAGTTATTTTTCACTAATACATTGGTGTCGCGCTAATAGTGAGACTGCCTACTGCCTTTCACTTCGTACTTCGTATCTCGTACTTCGCAGTTCTAAAAATAATCATCCAGATAATAATTCTCCGTATTACAATAAAGCCAGGAATAGATATTCAGATCGCGGACATTGGTTTTTAATTTGCGTTTCATGTGCACGATCGGGCTACCCGGTTTCAAACGGAGTAGCTTAGACTTATTTTTATCAGCAGCAACTGCCCAGATCTTTTGTTCGCCTCCTGTAACTTCTACCTGGTAATGTTCATTCAGAACTTTCAGAAAGGATCTGTTCTCGAGACTTCTGGATGTAAAACGGGGAAGATTGATATCTGACAGAAACGTCTCTTCAAGTAAAATGGGAACATTGTTGATATTGCGCAAACGGGTAAAAAATATGCATCCTGCGGCCTGTTCTTCAAAACTCAGCTGATGTAAAAGTTCCTGTGGCCAGTTTTGCTTTACAGGTTTCTCCAGTATAACGGTTTTCAGGTTCTGATCACCAACACCGGCGGTAACACCGCTAACAGAAAGAATTCCCAATCCACGCCGCGGTTCTGCAACAATACTTCCTTTCCCCTGCTGGCGGGTTATCAGACCAATATTTGTAAGTTCAGCCAGCGCCTGGCGTACAGTAGGTCTTGTCGTTGAATAAGTTTTGCACAAATCATTTTCTGAAGGAAGAAGTTCGCCTTGTTTATATTTCCCTTCTTCAATAAGTTTCTTAAGGTCATCGATGAGCTTTCTGTATAAAGGTGTAGTTTCCCCTTTTTGCATCACTGATAATTAATGGATAGAGCAGTTTATAAAAATAATTAAATATCGTTTTTTAAATAATACCGTAATAAAAATAAATTAAAGTTGTATATACATGTATCCGTACATTTGCTCTTACCACGCTTTACCGTCAACCGACTGAACTTAATTAAAGGCACGCAGGATATAAATTCACTTTTTGCTGCCAATGATAAATCAACCAGTTTTAAAAAAAATTGCCATGTGTTTTACTATTTCCGGTAAGGGTTACGGAATATTAACAGTTTTCTTTTTTCTCGCATTTACCGCCTTTTCACAAGGAGCTGCAAATCAGCTGGAAAACGGTGTTGATCTTCGTTTTGAGCCTGTTCATATATGGCGCCCTCCTTTCGGTCTTGACAGGGTCGGAAGATCTTACGATGTGCTGGTAAGCGTACCAGTAAGTGAAACAAGATATGCAGATTATCAGTTGATATCCTATTCCGGCGGAAAAGAATTAGGGCGGGAGCCTGTCAGGTTTAAAGCCCCGGGCTCCGATACTGTACGTGTTAACCTGAAGGAATCTGCAGACGAAGTTGCCATCACAGGAAAAAACCAAAATGGCCAGTGGAAGGTACTTGCAAGAAATAAACCTGAACTTTCATCATTTGAAGCTGATGCAACTGCCAGGCCTGAAATAATCAGGCATCCGATAGATATGGGAGTTATTCTGACGCCTGCAAACTGGTTATTGATCGATGGCGGCAGGAATGGAATTGCAGATATTGCATTGATCAATCGAAAAGCCGGTTCCGGAAAATTTGAAATCCGCGCCTGGTATGCTTCCCAGCCTGACAAGGGAGTTACAAAATCTGTCACATTACCTGTCAATAAGAAAATAATTTCTTCCATTACCTTACCTGCAAGTCCTGCATATATTGAAAAAGATTCGCTGCATATTACTGTAGTGGACGAAAGAAAGAGCCAGGTATGGGAAAAATCAATTCGGGTGATGCTGGTACAGAAATTACAAAAATGGCCAGGCTTTGGTGCTGTTACAACAAAGCTCCGTTACGATGTACCAATTACAAATATTGTAGATGGCAGGAATCAACCATTTAGTTATGATACGGCATGGTCGCCGGAAAAACTGGATTATATTGTATTTCTGCCAAATGGCTCACGTTGGGTTTTCTGGCGCGGTTCAAGTTATATTCCGGTTTGGGTTAGTAAATTCAATACCGGTTTAAGTTATGAGTGGGCAGAACGTATTTCTCCAAATGATGGTTTTAAAGATTGTCCGGAACCATTGATGGACAAGCAACTCCGGTATGGCAAAGTTGAAATTGTTGAATCAACGAATACAAGGGTACATGTTCGCTGGAACTACCAATCATGCGATTTCAATTATAAAGTAAACGGCGATTTTGCGCAGGAAGATTATTATTTCTATCCCGATGGTTTGGGAACGCGTGTGCTGACACTAACCTGTTTGCCTGTTGCTGAATATGAGGTAGCCGAATTTATTTTGCTCGCTCCGCCAGCTGCACTTCCCTTTGATATCATGCCTGAAAAGCCTATGCAGATTATTTCCTATAAAACGGGGAAATCTGCTTCGCTTACATTACCTGAAACAGATACAACATGGAAAACACTTGGCGATCCGGTGATCTACAGGATGAAAATTCATAAGAAAGAACCTCTGTCTGCTTTCAGTTTCAGTCCGCTCCTAAGCAAAAAGCCCTGGGCTTTTGCTCCCTTTAAAGATCAGGGCCTTATTGTAACACCCGCCTATTGGGGAGGTCACTGGCCGCTCAGCCAGGGTTTCAATACGGGAAGATCTATAAGCGATGCCATCTGGACAGGGCCTTCGCACAATTCATTGATCACGTTTGCGAATAAACGCCCTGAACCTATCCGTTCCAAAACTTTTGAAACACGTGATGCATTGGGTGTAGTAAAAAAGATGCGCGAAGAAACATGGGTTTGGTTGATTGGGATGACCGATGAATCTGATCAGAATCTGCTGGAAACTTCAAGAAGTTTTGCGCAGCCTTCAGCACTCACTGTTATTGGCGGTCGCCAGGAACCGGATGGATATCCTTCTGAACGCAGAGCGTATAAACTGATCGCTGATTCAAAAAAGATAAGCATTGCAATTCAGCCCCAGAGCTGGTGTATCAATCCTGTTTTTGAAATCAGGTTTGCGCCAAAAGAATTGAAACAGGCTAAATTGAATGGAGTAGTTCTCCCTGCAGATAAATATGCCTGGGATGGAAATACTTTGTGGGTTAATACTAAATTTAAAGAGAAGAAAACACTCGAGCTGGAATTTGAAAAATAGAATCAATTGTAAGGGCATATTCTTCTGGCGAATATGCCGGATAAACCTGCATAAACAAGATACACTCAAGTTTAATTAGGGTCTGCTGTTTATAAATGAAAATAGCTATGGAAAATGCTTTGGTAAGGATTTTTAAGAAATGACATGCAAGGATTTTTGATAAAAGGTGCCGCCAATCTGGTCCCCGGCTCCACAGGAGCCTCCTGTTTGTAGCCAGTCAATTTTTCAGACAAACGGATTGATCGCTCCGACAGG
>JAATGW010000358.1 GCA_015654495.1 Chitinophagales bacterium | reverse complement strand
TCATAATGATGCAATCTTTCTTTACAATATAGAAAAGAAAAAATTGTCCCAGGCAACCTCCGGGTTTTATAATGACAGCCGGCCGGTTTTTGATCCCACAGGAAAGTTTCTTTTTTTCATGACAGACAGAAATTTTAATCCATCCTATAGCAACGACGGTACATGGATATATCCGAACAGCACACAGATTGCTTTTGCCACTTTGGACCCCACAGTGAAATCCCTGCTGTTGCCAAAAAATGATGAAGTAAAAGTTACTGAAGGCACTAAACAGGATACCTCCACAAAAAAACCTGTTGATACTTCAAAAACTGCTAAAGCTAAAATACCAGAATCCATAGTAGTGCCTGAAAGTATTGAAGGACGTATGGAAATACTTCCCGTTACAGCCGGAAATTATGGTCAGCTGGCAGCTGTGGAAGGTAAAATAATTTATGTGCGCTTTCCGAACACCGGTGCTGTACCAGGGCCAGGAACAATCTATGTTTTTGATCTTGAAAAAAAGGAAGAAAAAACATTGATGTCTGCTGCAGGCGGCTTTGCATTGTCAGCCGACAAAAAGTCCCTGCTTACAGGAAATCCATCCGGTTATGGAATTGTAAAACCAGCTCCTGATCAGCGTTTTGAAAAAACTCTACGTACCGGCGAAATGGAAATGGTTTTGTACCCCCGTGAGGAGTGGAGACAAATATTTAATGATACATGGCGCAGGTACAGGGATTTCTTTTATGATCCGAATATGCATCGTGTTGATTGGAATGCTATCCGCAAACAGTATGGAGCATTAGTTGACAACGCTATCACGCGATGGGATCTGACTAATATACAAATTGAAATGATCTCAGAACTAAGTGCGGGGCATACTTATGCAGGCGGGGGAGATATTGAACAATCAAGTTTCAGGGTTCATGGATTTCTTGGAATCAATTGGGCAAAGGATGAGCACGGGTACAAGGTGAAAAAAATAATTCGGCCGGCTGCCTGGGATAATGAAGTCAGATCACCTTTCGATATATCCGGAGTTGGCGTTAAAGAAGGTGACTATCTTATTTCAGTGAATGGGAAAAATATCGACACTTCAAAAGATCCGTACGCTTCTTTTGATGGAACATCCGGAAAAACAATCGTACTTAAAGTCAATAGTAAACCCGGCCTGGAAGGTGCGCGCGAAGTGGTTATAACAACCTTAACACCGCAGCAGGAAACCAGGTTACGGCATCTGGAATGGATTGAGGGAAATCGTAAAAAAGTAGAAGAACTTTCAGGCGGGCAGATTGGATATATGTATATGCCGAATACGGGTACTCAGGGACAGACAGAACTTATGCGCCAGTTCTATGCGCAGATTGACAAAAAGGGTTTTGTGATTGATGAACGATTTAATGCAGGTGGTCAGCTGGCAGACCGGTTTATTGAAATGCTGAACAGGCCGGTTTTATATAATCTTGCATGGAGAAATGCAGATATCACTGTATGGCCCGTAAAAGCAAATAACGGCCCGAAAGTTATGCTGATCAATGGTTGGGCTGGTTCAGGCGGAGATGCATTTCCATGGGCATTTCAGCAACTTAAACTCGGACCGATTATCGGTGAAAGAACACTGGGCATTCTGGTAGGGCCGGCAACAACGCATGGCATGATTGATGGTGGCTATATAACGGTACCGGACGCCCGATTATACAGTGCCGATGGAAAATGGTTTGCAGAAGGATATGGTATAAACCCTGAAATCGAAATCTGGGATGATCCTGCAAAACTGGCTAAAGGTGAAGACCCTCAATTGCTGCGTGGTGTTGAAGAAGCATTGAAACTCATCAAATCAAATCCAAGGGTATTATATCCCAGGCCGGCATTTGAAGACAGAAGCGCTAAGGGAATTAAAGACTGACAATGAAAATCTAACCAAATACATTTGAGTAAATCTTCGGTTTGAGATTTGAATTTTCTTATTTCAGAACTCAGGGATAGTTCCAATAGACACGAACAGTATCTGCGTTGTTCCATGCTGGCGGAGGAGGTACCTGATCTGCAGGAGGCGGATCATAGTAAAGGGTGTTGGGATATGCATCATAACAGGGAATTGACTTCTTCAGAAAAAAAGCATCTGCAGAAATATCAAGCAGGTACTGCGTAATACCATGGGGGATTACGATTACTTTTTTATGAATTATCGAGCGAGCTGAAAAAAATCCCAGTGCGAATTCCTCGGGGTTATCAGCGCTTACAATATTACCGCGTATGGATGCTGGAAGCGGGTCGAGTACACTGCCGGTTCGTGATGACTGTTCTTTATACAATTGCAGGTATTGATAGGCTTCTCTCGTTATAGAAGCTTGTGCAATATCAAAAAAATGACTCCCATAAGAAAAAATATATGAGTTGCCAATACCCTGATTGACTATATCATTTCCATTGATAGGACCATCGGCCAGTATTTGTAATTCATTATCGCTGATACGTTGCAAACAATATTCAAGCATAACACATCCAAAACCACAACCTACACCCAGGGTCCTGCGGCGTGTATAACTATAGAATTCCCACTTATAATAATTTTCCTGGTCAGGCGGATCGCTTGTGTAAATGTAAGTTCTTAAGTATGACGGGTAAGTGGGAGAGAAATCGGGTAAGAACCTTATCTGAAAGCTGTCAATGGGTACAATCGGAGCTATCTTTTCAGGTTTCGATACATATTTTTTTCCATCGGTTAATGTTATATCCGCTGTATAGGTTCTCCCGACCTCACCCAATACCGAGGAATCTGTTTGATATATTCCCGATCCGGTATGTGTAAGATTAATAACTTTTCCCTGATCATCTCTTATAAGAACCTGGGCATCTTTTACAAGATTTTCTTCGGGTACCTGCAATCCCGAACCAATATCTCCGGACATACTCAGTCTGATACTATGGGGCCCGGGATCTGTAGAAATAATTCCTTCCACAACTAATCTGCCCGGCACAAAACGTAAAGGTACTTTCACTTCCTTGATGCAGGAAGTTCCCGACAATGCTATTAAAAGAAGAAAAGATATATATCGTCTGAGAATTTTCATTTTAGAAATAATAGTTCCAGGTAATTGAAGGTATTGCGCTGTCGATCACCGAAAGCTGGTAGGACTGCAAACGATCATGGTATCTTATAAAATATATCGAGTAGGCGTTATCGTAACCATAAACATTATAAACTGAAATATTCCACATGCTGTATCTTTTCTGGTCCGGCGATCTTTTGGTAACGTATGACAATCCAATATCCAGACGATGGTTCGCCGGTAAACGATCCATATTTCTTTTCGAGTAGTCAGTAATTATTGTTCCATTATAGGAGTAGGTTCCATCAGGATATGTTGCAGGCCGGCCGGAGACATATACAAAGTTTGCATTAAAACTCCATCCTTTGCCAAGTCTGAATCTGGAGGTTATCGAAAAATTATGCGGCCTGTCTGTATCTGCCGGATAATAATTTCCATCATTAACTTTCTCATTGGCAAATGCTGTAAGCACCTGAACTTTCGTTCTCGAATAAGTATAATTAAGTTGCCCCGTCACAACACCGGTATTCTTTATAAGACTGAATTCCACACCATACCCTTTGCTTTGCGAATTGAGCAGGGCGGTTTCAATATAAGGATTGAGTAAAAGGTTTGCTCCATCTTTATATTGCAGAAGATTTTTGGCTTTTTTATAATAACCTTCAAGAGAAACTTCGTATTTGCCGGCATTAAAATTTTTAAACAGTCCCGCTGCAAACTGATCGCCATACTGCGATTTGAGATGACTATCGCTGAGTTTCCAGAAATCAACAGGTGAAATAGCGGTGGTGTTGGTGATCAATTGCAGGAATTGCTGCCCGCGGTTATAGCTTGCTTTAAAAGAAAAGGTTTCTGTTATCCCGATCTTCAATGTTATTCTTGGTTCAAAACCTCCGTACTGTTGAATATTGTCGTTTTTACCATACACTGTCGAATCTGTTATAGTTTCTCTGGTGAGTGGTCCCCCTTCTTCATAGCTGTACACTTTTTTTTCTCCCAGATAATTATAGTTTGTATAACGCAATCCCGCCTGCAGGGAAATTTTATCGGTAAAATCAAATTCTGCGTTTATAAATGCCGCGAGTTCGCGTCCCTGTTCTTTTTCAACAGAAAATGGCAGGATGTTACTGGAATCCGATGAAGGGTTCCGCGTCCCGGGAGAAATTGTATAGTGAATATAATCGACGCCAGCTTCCCACCTTTGCTTATTGTTTACCTTATATTGAAAGGTCGCTTTTGCCTGCCGTTGCTCAATGGTTGAAACAAGTTTCGATTCATACTTTGTAAGCAAGCTATTAATATGTGAACCGTACCTGCTGTAATTCGCGTTTACTTTTAATGATAACTTTTCACTTAAATCCGAACTGTAATTCAAAGAAACAAGATCTGTACGCCATTCGTATTCTGTTTCTGTATCAAATTTAAATTTATCATAGCTGGTGTATCCTGTAATGCCTATCCTGTTTTTAGCATTGAACTGGTATTCCAGCTTTCCAATCCCATCATAAAAGAATGCACGGCTGTTTCCGAATGTGCCGGGAAACTGATTCAAAATAAAGTTTGGATAAGCAACCCTCACTCCGGCTGTAAAAACAAGTTTGTCTTTTATAATCGGTCCATTTGCCATAAGGCGTACACTGACCGGACTGATACCCGTAGCAAATTTTATTTTTTCAGAGAACCCGCTTTTGATACGCATGTTGAGTAAGGAAGAAATTCTGCCTCCATATTCCGAAGGCATTCCTCCTTTGTACAAGGTTGCGTCCTGAACAGCGTCCGGACTAACTGAAGTATAAAAGCCGAGAAGATGTGAAGTGTTAAACAAAGGAGCGCCATCCAGTAAAACCAGATTCTGATCTGTATTGCCTCCCCGAACATTAAATCAGCCCGCGGCTTCGCCCTGACTGGTAACTCCGGGTTGCTGGATCAAAGCCCTGATGATATCCGGCTCTCCGAATAAAAGTGGGGCACGTTTTATTGCTTCGGGATTCAGCTTTATAACGTTCATCTGTGTGGCATTCACGTTGATTTTTTCTTTAAAAGCATTGACCACAACTTCGTCAAGCTTTTCATTTGCAAGTTTCTTGAGAGATACCGCCAGAAATTTATTTTCAACATTTAAACGCAAAGACTTACTATAGGAAGCGTAACCAACATTTGTAATCTGTAATGTGGCCTCAATCATATAAACGTTGATTGAAAAATAGCCACTGTCATTCGTTACAGTTCCTGACTGATTTTCGGTGATAACTACTGATGCATCTTTTATTGGTTGGCGCGTGTCGAAGTCGACAACCCGGCCCTGCACTTTAAATTGCACCTGACCGATGGTATTTAATGAAGCAATTACAAAAAATAGCAGATATGCCAGCGCCGGTTTGTGCAAGACTTATTTCGTTTTGGAGGCGGAAATTTAATTCATTTATAAGTATGAATTATTTAATCTGTTAACTTTTATATGAACTGCAATGCATCTGAAACTATTTGCAAAATTATACTGCTAAATGCAGCAAATCAGAATGAATTGAGGTCTGAAGTAGATCATTGAATTTTGAGGATATATACGCAGGAAATTGGGGACACGATAACTATTAATTCTGCAACCCCTTAATTACTACATTTCCTGTTCCGTTTTTATCGCAAGGATAAAGTAAAGCCCGATTCAGTTTTTCTTTATCATCTATTAATTTATAAAACTCATCCAGAAAAGAAATTTCAGCCTGAATAGTTCTTGGAGAAATCATTTTACAGGAATTTACAAATTGGTATATATCAGATTTGAGCTCCCGGAATATTGAAATTGTTTTTTCATA
>JAATGW010000500.1 GCA_015654495.1 Chitinophagales bacterium | reverse complement strand
TCAAATCCTGAAACTTTATAAATATTTTTTTCAGAATTTGATTACTAAGCCGATCAGGCAGGATGTAGATCGGCTTAGAAAAAGAAATGAACTAAAGGATCATTTTGGTTAACATCTTAAAGATTTCTATCATGATATTGTTGATAGGCTCAAATTGATCAAAGCCTGTATATTTAAGCATCAACGACAATTCAAGTTGAGAATTTACTTCAATTACAGCGGACCTGGCAATTCCATAAAATCTTTTGCGATCCGCAACACTACTTCGGGCTGATCCTTCAGCAATATTGGAACTTACTGAAATTGAAGCTCTTCTTATTTGTGATTTCAGCCCGAAATTTTCTGAAGCAGGCCAGACTTCACTTAAGTCGTAAATCAATTTTGTCAGCTGCATTGATTTATGCCAACCTATTAAACTTTTGTATCCCCATTCCTGCATATCCTAAAATTTGAATCCCAAAATTCCGACCGGGCATTTGTAAAAAAATGTCGTTTCAAACATATTTTCATGTTTTTTTTCACTGGCAAGCTGTAGTTTATCTGCTGCCCGCTGCTTCCTGCCTGCTGCCTGGTTGTTAATTCTCCTCCCCCGGATACCTAAATCACTAATCTATTCGTTATCAATCCGATATTTGCATTTACCTCGGATGAAGCGCTTTCTAAAAATTACCGGAATAACTCTCGTTGTGTTATCACTTATTTTTCTGGGTGCTTACATCTGGGTGATTTATAATGCCCAATACCTGCTTCGTGAGTTCGTAAAATCCGAGTCGAAGGGCAAAATCGAAATCTCCACACAAAAAGTCAGGTATTCCTTTCGCCGGCAACAATTCGAACTTTTTAATGCGCGCATCAGCTCTACCGTTCTGGCAGATGAATCTACTTCCTATGTGATAAGTCTAAAAAAGCTTGTGCTCAACACGGGTTCATTACAATCCGTGATATTCCGCAGAACATTTACAATCGATTCAATTGACTGCACACAGCCAATCATTGAAGTCATAAAAAACAAGCCGGGTGAAAGCAGGAGGATTTCTCTGCCGGATGAAATTTCCAAAATATACAAGTCTATCGGCGAAGTGATCAGTAAAATGAATATCCGGCATTTTTCCATCCGTTCCGGGAGCCTTGCATTGATCAGAAAATATGATCCGGGGGCTGAACCGATCAGGATTTCCAATATTGACCTCACCATCACCAATCTCGGTGATTTTACAGGTGATGCTTCCCGTGACAGGATTTTATATTCCGACAGAATTCTTCTGGAGTCTGCTAATCAGGACATTTTATTTCCAGACGGATTTCATGGTCTCCGTTTCAGCAAGTTCAGGTTAAATACGCAAACACGACAGATCGAAATCGATAGTTGTTATATCTACGGAAAAAAAACCAAATCATCAGCAGCCGATTTTGGCGTTTTTGTTGATACTCTTCGATTGTTGAACACCGATCTGAATGCTCTGGCAAGATTCGATCTTATCCGGGTAGACAGTACGATCTGTATGAACCCTGAGATCATCTTTAATCTTGAAGTAAAAAATCCCGTTGCCAACGTATTTGCCGTAAAAAAAAGAGCGAAGGATAGTCTTGAAACAGCCTTTAAAAAACTCTTTGCCAACCTTGATCTACATTTTATTAATGTGCAGAATGCCAAAGTGGATATCAGGTTAACACGTGGTGAAGGAAGTACAACTTATACATCGAGAAACAGCAATTTTAATCTCCATGGCTTACTGATTCTTGAGGATCCTGCCACGCCGATACAGCTGGAAAGATTTGATTTCGCGATCAGGAATTACAAAGGCTTTTCAAGAGATAGTGCGTATATGATCAGGTTTGACAGTGTCCTCCTTTTAAAAAACAAACTGGCATTGAGTAATTTTTCTATTGGTCCGAGTTATGGTAATAACCAGGCCGATTGGCGGGAGGTGAAAACCCGGGCTTTTGAGTTGGAGGATATTCATTGGGCTGAACTTATTTACAATAACAAAATAGTAGCTGATCGTGCCATCCTGGTAAATCCTGAGGTCGAGATCCGTAGCGGCGAAAACAAAGTCCGCAAGAAAAGACAGCGGGGATCTCTTTATCGTGCACTCGATGGATTCAGAGACAAGCTGGAAATCTCCCAATTGCTTCTGACAGATGCAAAGGTCTCAATAAGCTCTTCAGATGGCACCTTGCTTGAAATGGATCATTTCAATACAAGCATTCAGGCAAATGATTTATTGAATGCCGATGATGCCGGCGAACTTATCAATAGTATCAGCAGGTTTTCTTTCGGCTCGGGATTTCTTAAAAACAAAGGAAGGCAGTTTACGCTTACAAAGGGCATATATAACGGTACCGAACAAACGCTGGACCTGGGTTCGGCAATGTATACAGGGCAAAAGCCAGGAAATAAAATTGCAGCTGAAAAAATCTTTCTGAAAAATATCCGCAGAACCGCCAGCTTCCAATACAGCGCCGACTCCGTTTTCTGGCAAAAAGCGGATATTCAGGTTGACCACCACAAAAAGACTCCGGAAGAAAATAATAGCGGTTCATCTTTTGTCGCTAAATGGAACTATACGAGCGGCCGCAATACAAAATTAAATGTCACGGGGAATGATCTCCGGATGAATACTTTTCTGAATTCAATCACAACCGGGCCCGTTACGGTTTCTGAAGATGGTAAACCCGAAATTGAAGCAATGTCAGTTTCAGGAAATAAGCTACAGTTCAGCAATGGTGGCCTTTCACTTTTGGCCGGAATTTATTTTCTAAACGACAAACATATTTCTATTCTTGATCAGGTTCACCTCAGTGTTGCAGGAAAAAAAGTGAATGTTCATGGATATTTCCCAAGGATTCAGCTTGAACCTGATCTGGAAAGTATTCTGGATAAGAAAAATACTTTCCCTTCGCTGATACTTTTTCAACCACAGCTTACAATCACGGATACGGTTACCATTCCGGATGACAAAAAGAAAATAAAACTTCCCGTATTTGACATCGGAAAACTTGAATTGATTGAGCCAACGATTCTTCGGCCTGATAAAACAACTTTCCCGTCGTTTAAAATATCCAACCTGAAAATAATTGCCGCGAAATCTGATGGTGAGATAATGAAGGCAAAAAATATTGACCTGCAAACCGGCTCTATAAAGATAAAAAATGAAAATCTCGAACTGAATACCAATTCAGAAAAACAACATTTATTTGCCATCGAAGATTTTAAATTTCAGCGGCATTCTGTAACAGGAACAGCACAATGGTCTGCCCGTTTACAGCAGGCCATTATTCCCGATTTCAATATTGGAATCAGTAATGATTCGGGGATCAGCAAATCGATCCTGGGAACCGGAATATCTCTTCAGAATATGCAGATCGGGACCGGCAGGCCGATGCAATGGCTCAGTATACTACATAACAATCCTGATCTCAGGTTGCAGGCTGCAACAATTGAATATAAGGATGCTGACGATCGTATGCTGGCCCGCGACCTGACAATAGATAATGGCGGCCGGCGGATTTCAGCTGATAGTTTTTCCTGGTTTCCGTCAATCAGCGCTGACGCTTTTATGCAATTGCAATCAGTACGAAAGAATTATATTACTGTTACAGGTGGCAAAGTAAGAATCAATGATTTCCGCCAGCAGAAAACAGGCGGGGATAGCTTATTACATGCAGGCAGTATTGAAATGGAAAATCCAGAACTCTACATTTATAAAGATATGCACCTGCCGTTTGAAGCGGGGGTGATTAAACCTCTTGCAACGGGTATGATCAGACGAATTTTCTTTCCTTTGGTTGCTGACAGTGTACGGATCAGGAATGGTTTAATCACATACGAGGAATTCAATGACAAAACAGACAGAATTGGAATAGTGAGGTTTTCCCGTACTGATGCCGAATTTCTCAATTTCAAAAATGCGGACATCAGCAGTTCAGATAGCTTGCGCCTGACTGCGCGTACACGTTTTCTGGATACTGTGCAAGTCAAACTCAGTTACCGGGAATCCTATACCGATCCGGGCAATGGATTTCTGATGAGTTTACGAATCAGCAATTTCGGATTACCGGCTCTGAATACGATTCTCGAACCACTCGCTTCCGCACGTATAGATAATGGGATGATCGATACTTTGCATATGGATGTGATGGGAAATAACGATGTCGCCAAAGGGAAAATGCAGATGTACTATACCAACCTTCATGTCAGTTACCTGAATAAAAAAGACAATACAAAAAAGACCGTACTGACCAGACTAATCAATTTTGCAGCGAATAATTTACTGCTGCACCGAAAAAATATCAAAAAAACGGGAACGGTTTATTTTGAAAGGATAAAAGACAAAAGCATTTTTAATTTCTGGATGAAGATTGTTATAAATGGGGCATTGAATAATGTAGGGGTGATTGGAGGTAATAAAACCGATCGCCGGCACCACAGGGAAGTAAAGAAGATGAAGATACCCGAAATACGCTAAACGTTCAACGTTTAACGTTTGACGTTAGGTTCGCAAAAGAATAGCGATATCCATCACATTTGTTTGTGTAGCACCGGTAATCAAATGGGCATCTGTGTTACTGAAAAATCCATACGCATCATTATTATTCAACCATTCAACGGGATTGATATTATTTTCAATAATAAATCTTGTCAGGTCTCTATCTGCAAAAGCTCCTGCTGCATCTGTGGGGCCATCAGTTCCATCGGTTGCTGCAGCAAGGAGCAGGACATCCTGAAATTCGTTTTCTGATCCAAGCATCCGAACCGCCGCAGCCAGAGCAAGTTCCTGATTGCGTCCTCCTTTTCCATTACCCTTAACTGTTACTGTTGTTTCGCCACCAGCAAGCATGCAAAGGGGTAAGGGTCTCTTATCATTTTTTATAGCTGCTAATAGCGCTGACGCCTGTTGCTTTGCTTCACCTTCCATCTGCTTTTCAAAAATTATAACCTGGTAACCCAGGGAACCTGCCTTGCGACTTGCTGCCTCCAGCGCAGTTCTGCTAGTCCCGATCATCTCATATTGCGTGTGCGAAAATATTCCGGTACCAGGTTTTGGTGTTTCAGGAATTTTTCCTTCCGCCCCTTTTATTAAACGTCTTAAAACAGAATCTCCGGTAGTTGACCACAGATTGTATTTCTCAATGATCTGCAATGCATCATTGAAACCTGAAGTATCAGGAACAGTAGGTCCGCTCCCGATTGTGTCAGGTGAATCTCCCGGCACATCACTCAAAACCAGGCTGATAATCGTCGCGGGCCATGCCAAACCAGCGAGTTGCCCGCCTTTTAGAAAAGAGAGGTGCTTTCGTATTGCGTTCAATTCCGAAATAGTTGCCCCGCTATTCAATAACTTTTTAGTAAGGTCAGAAAATTCCTTTGCATCAATATCATCGGAAAGATCAGCCATAAGAGCAGAAGCACCCCCGCTGAGCAGAAAAATAATAAGCTCATTTTCTTTCGCATTCTTTGCAATTTCTGCAATCGCAGCTGCAGCCTTTCTGCCATTTTCATCAGGCACCGGATGACCTGCTTCTATGCAGTCCAGCCGTTTTAAGGGAAGGCAATGCTCATATTTAGTCAATACCAGCCCGCCATTAATCCGGCCTTTCAGAATATTTTCCGTTGCAGCAGCCATTGATGCGGCAGCCTTCCCTGCTGCAATTACTTTTATACCAGTAAACTTCCGGAGATCATACCGTACCTGCCCGGCAAATAAATAATCTCCTTCCGTATGCAAATACTTCGGAATCAGGTACTCAGACTGAACAGCAGCAATTGCGGCATCATAAATCAGGCGGGCATCGGTTCGCATCTTATAAAATTAATTTTATATTTTTTATAGCAGGTAACTGATTATTAAATCACAGTCCGCTTCCCCGTTTTTCATTTTTATATTACCTTCGGTAAAGATAGTTGTTTAGCTAACTATCTACCTCGGAAATACGGTGAAGAATAAAAATCTTGTTATATGAAAAGAACGATCAGAAAAGTTGCTGTGCTTGGGAGCGGAGTTATGGGATCAAGGATTGCCTGTCATTTCGCAGGTGTGGGCTTACAGGTGATTTTGCTTGACATGGTACCAAAAGAGGCTACCGAATCTGCTGATAAAAAATTGCGCAATAAACTGGTGAACGACGCACTTCAGGCAGCTATTAAGTCTAATCCCTCGCCTGTTTTTAATAAGGATGTTGTAAAAAAAATAACGACAGGAAACTTTACGGATGATATGG
>JAATGW010000202.1 GCA_015654495.1 Chitinophagales bacterium | reverse complement strand
CTGTGTTTTTGCTCAACTTGATATCACAGCCATACAAAGCCGATTTGCATTACATACTGAAAGGGAAAAGCTGCAAAGGAACCTGCAAGAAAGAACAATCCGAAAAAACCTTTCCCAGATTCCTGACGCCGATAATGAACACCAGTTTCAATCTGCATTTTATTCCGTAACGCAGTTTCTTATCAGGGATAGTCTGGTCTTTTCTGCCTTCGATAAAATCCTGAACAGGTACGATTCGCTTGAATGGGAAACAAGGCGTTCATTTCTGGAAGCCATATATGCACTCAATCCAAAAGAATATACAGTACGGATTGGCGAGGTTTTCAAAAAAGAAAATCATCCGAAGGGGATTGCGATGGCAGCCTTGTTTATTTACAGAAATGACAGCACGCAACTCAATCCGATTCTGTCAGCCATCAATAAACGTTTCCCGGATTATAATACCATACCCGTTTTGACAGAACTTGTAAAATACCTGATCGCCTCTTCATCAGCTAAAAAAGTTGCGCTGCCTGATTTATCATCGCTGTTTGCTGTACAGTCTGCGCACGCGAAAAAAATGATTTATTCTTTCCAGCGACAAAACCGCGACTATCCGGGTTTGGCTATTATTCAGAATAGCGATGGAAAATTTGCAAGGGATGAAAACGGAAACCTGATAACCATCCGTCAGCTTGCGCGCTCAGGTTCGAATCTGCCCTATTTCATAACAAACGGAAATACACCCCAGGGTATTTACAGCCTGCAGGGCATTGGTGTTTCAACAAATCAACTGATAGGCCCGACACCAAATTTGCAGATGATCATGCCTTTTGAAAAATACTGGATGGATTTTTTTCACGGTGATGCAGATAGCTCACTTCCACTTCTGAGCTATCTGGATATCCTGCCAGACAGTTGGCGCGATTATCTTCCCATACAGGAATCTTTTTATGCGGGAAAAGCCGGCCGCACAGAAATCATTGCGCACGGAACTACAATTGATCCGGTCTATTTCACCGGTAAATCATTCTATCCCATTTCGCCTACCCTTGGTTGTTTGTGCGCTCCCGAAAACTGGAATATTTCTACAGGAAGAATTACGACAAGCGAACAATTCCGGCTTGCGGATACCTATTCAAAATCCTCCGGCGATGATGGATTTTGTATTGTACTTAATATTGATAATAAACAAATGCCCGTCAATCGTGTAGAAATAGAGTCTGTCGTAAGAAGGTTTGAAGAAGCGCTCCACGTTAAACGTTAAACGTGGAACGTGGAACGTTTGACGTGCAACGTCACCAACCCTCCTCCTGTCAGCATAAAAAAAAGGACATGTTTAAGATAATAGCCTGCGCTGCGCTGCTGCTTCCGGTGCTGCTGGCATGTGAGAAGGATATGAAAAGCTCTTTTGAACCAGGGGTGTATAAAGGGAGTTTCAAAAGAACCGGTCCGGGATATCCCGGTTCAGAATCTTCCTCGGTTGTATTGAATTTCGATGGTCATCTTTTCAGCGGAAGCAGCTCGCAGCCTTTTTTTCCGGCAATTGGCACCGGAAAATATATGCTGCTGAATGATAATATCATTTTCGAGAATGAATCCGCCTTCACCGCAAATTTTGACTGGTCCCTCATCCTCGACGAGTCTTTCAGCAAGAACTATTCGGGTTATAGTATCGTGCTCATCAAGGGCCATGGAGACATGGTTCTGTACCACGACGTTTATACGCTGAAAAAGCAATAATGACTATTAAAAAAATCATCCGCCTGGGCGGATGATTTTTTTCTGATCCTACTTAACACTATCGAAAAAACAAACCCATTAGAAAGGAAGATCATCAACAGGTTCACTCATTTCAGTTGCTACCGGAATACCATTGCTTCCGAAGCTGCCTGAACTTGCAGGTGATGCATTTTCGTTTCGCTGACCACTGCCAAGGAGCTGAACATTCAGCACCCGCATAGTAAGCGAAGCTCCCTGGGTGCCGTCATTTTTTGCATATGTCCTTACTTCCGGAATGCCCTCAGCAAAAACCTGAGTCCCTTTTTTCAGGTAGGGTGCAAGGCTGGTTCTGTCGCTCCAGTAAGCACATTCCACCCAGGTGGTCTTCTCTTTGAGAGCACCGGTAGCATCCTTATATTTTTCCGTGTGTGCAACGCTGAAATTCATAACATTTTTACCATTCACCGCATTTGTGATACAGTCTTTTCCCAGGTGTCCGATAACTTGTATTTTGATCATAGTAACAGTTTTATAGTATGCAATTTCGTTCGGATTGCGGGGGTAGAAAAGTGAAAAACAACATAAAAAGACACCATTTTTCCACTTGTTAAATGGTGTTATTCTCCTGCAGGCGATGGACCTCCCTTTCTTAAACTTTGCTACCTTTGCAAAAAATCAGAAATGAGCAGGCGGGGAAAGGTTATGGTTGCCATGAGTGGCGGAATTGACAGCACAATCACTGCATTGATGCTGCATGACCAGGGCTATGAAGTTGTAGGAATTACCATGAAAACCTGGGACTATGCCACTTCGGGCGGTGGAAAGAAAGAAACCGGCTGTTGCAATCTGGATTCTTTCAACGATGCCCGCGCAGCAGCCGTACACCATGGTTTTCCGCATTTTGTACTGGATATAAGAGACGAATTCGGTGATTTCGTAATCAATAATTTTGTTGATGAATACCTCGCGGGACGTACCCCGAATCCCTGTGTGATGTGCAACACCCATATCAAATGGCGGGCACTTCTTAAAAAGGCCGATGCCCTGG
>JAATGW010000225.1 GCA_015654495.1 Chitinophagales bacterium | reverse complement strand
TGGCATATATATCCCCAACTCCGACCAGATATGAGCTTCTGCCGGACGGGTTCCGGATTTTTGAAAATCTCCGATGATTTCAAGGAAACAATTTTTTCCTTTGCTGAATTCGTCCGCTGCGAAATAATATTTACCTAATGCTATCAGGCTTTCGTGCTCCCACTTTTCACTATTTATGGATCTGGCCATTTGAAGGGCATCGTTGAAATACCAGAAGGCACTATCAAGATTGTGCTTTTCCAGCCCGGGCAAAAAAAGATAATATTCGCCGATTATTAAAGTAAGACGTGCCTGCTGATCTTTCTGCATTTCCGGCAAAAGACTGACAGCTTTTTTTACCAGGCTATTCTTTAAATAAATCCTGCACAATAACCAGGACGCCTGGTTAAAGCCCTCGTTGAAACCAAGTTTCTGGCTTAATTTCCTCGCCCTGTCTGCGTAATGTGATATGCTGTCGAAATTTCGTGCGTTGTGTACATAAAAATCGCAGAGATCAAACAGCAATTTGACTTTATTGGTGTCTTCTTTAGCTGCAAGAAGTTTACCGGATAATTCTGTCCGTTTTTTTTCAGCGTTTTGTATATCCGGATTTGGATCGGCCACTTTCTGTGCACCTGCAGAAATACAGGCTATCAGAAACGAAAAAAAAATAATGCCTCTGCTCATGGCTTTGATTTATCAGGTCAAATAAATTATTACTGGTATTTCCTGCAATAAGGATTGATAATATTTCAGTTTAGATCACCACATGAATAATCCATTATTCCCGTTTCACACATATGCCTTATCATGTTTTAGTACTTCTATCAGGTTGGCATTTTTATTTAATGGATTGAGATTGAAAACAATGCTGATCCTTGTGCCCAGGTCATTTTCGATCTTCAACCAGGCCTTGATATCTTTACTCAATCCTCTTATGAGCTGCAGACCCAATGAATCAGAAACACTGTTGATTAAAGAACTGTCGATTCCGATTCCGTTATCTGCGATGATCAGTGTGATCTGATCATCGTCCCGGTGCATTGCGATTTCAATTGTTCCGCGTCTGTTTCCGGGAAAAGCATATTTGATGGAATTGGTAACAGCTTCATTAATGATCAGAGCAACAGGTACGGCTTGTGAAATATCCAGCTGCACAGGATCGATGTCGACTTCAAAATGAATTTGCTGATTATTTCCAAAACTATCATCGAGGTACTGGATAAATTCCGGAAGATACACGGACATATCGATCGATTTGATATCTTCCGACTGGTAGATTTTCTGGTGTATCAGCGACATCGCATAAATTCGTTGCTGGCTCACTTCGTTTGCCTGCCTTGCATCGCTTTCCAGATAGGCTGCCTGCGATTCAAGCAGACAGATCACAGTATGCAGGTTGTTTTTAACCCGGTGATGCACTTCCTTTAAAAGCCATTCTTTTTCCGTAACAAGTTGTTCCAGTTCTCCGTTCTTTTGTGTGATGTCAAGGTTTTTTTGACTGATCACTTTATTTGTTTCTGCTATCAGCTCTGCACTTTTTTGTTTTTGCCGGTACTGTTTATATAGAAGTCCGCCTGAAGCAAGAAGGATCGCCAATAATGCAATGGAAATATTTCTGATAAGATGGGCCTGTTCCAGGTTCGACTGGCGCAACAAATCATTCTGTTTTAATGCTCCGATTTGCTGATCTCTTGTTCTGATATCCGTTTCCTTTTTTTCCGTTTCATATTTAACCTGGAGGCCTTGTAGCTGACTGGTTTTTCTGGCGCTAAAAATAGAATCTTTCAATGCGCTGTATTTTTCATAATGTTGAATAGCTGCAAGATGATTTCCGGAAGCGGAATCAATCTTGAATTTGAGCCACCAGAGTTTCTGCATCAGCTGAGAGGTAAAGAAATGATTGCCGGCAAATGAATTGGTTTCCAATGCCCGATCGACATAGGGCCTGGCGGTTGCGTATTTATTCTGACCCATGTAGAAACTGGCTATTTTATAGTAAGCATCCGAACCTGAGAGTGGAAAAGCTAATGGCGTGATTATCCTGGATCTGTTCTTTTGCGCTTCAGCATCCAGTTCTATCATTTGCAGATAATATTTTTCGGCCTGAACCGGATTGTTTAAAGCCGCATAAATATCCCCCTTGGTCGCCGCAAGCATTTCTTTATCAGATGCCCATACCGCCGGAATTTGTTTCTCCGCATTCCGGATATATAAAAGTGCTTTCTGCGGTTGGTTTAATTTCAGGTATTGTTCTACTACTTTACTATTAACAAAATAAGCCCAGTGTGCATTTACATGTTGGGTCTCCAGTAAATATCCGAGGCTTTTTTCCGGCTGGCCATCGTCACCATAGATCTGTCCCAGTAACATTTTTATTACACCTCTGTAATCGGAAGTTTGTAACAAGTTTGCATTTCTTTCGGCCTCCAATGCAAGTGCAAGTGCATCATCAAGTTTACCTGTAGCATAATTTATCCACGAGAGCGCGAGATAAATTTTATAAAGCTTTTTCATACCGGAGGCTTTGCGAAGTTGAAGCGCCCGCGAATATTGCGCATATGCAGTGTCAAAATTGGCGTGATTCATATTGACACCGCCAATGTCCTGCAATACAGAACTTTCATTGGCCGTATCTTTTAATTCGTTATAAATCCTTACCGCATTTCCATGAGCCCATAATTCATCCTTCAGCGTACTATCGTTATCAGGCATATATAATCCCAACTCCGACCAGATATGTGCTTCCGCAGACCGGTCACCGGATTTTTGAAAATCATTGATGATTTCAAGGAAACAATTTTTTCCTTTGCTGAATTCGTCTGCTGCAAAATAATATTTACCTAATGCGATCAGGCTTTCATGCTTCCACTTTTCGCTGTTAATGGATTTAGCTAATCGAAGTGCATTATCGAAATACCGGAAGGCACTATCAAGATTGTGCTTTTCCAGCCCCGGCAAAAAAAGATAGTATTCGCCGATTATTAAAGTAAGACGTGCCTGCTGATCCTTTGGCATTTCCGGCAAAAGATTGACGGCTTTTTTTACCTGCTTGTTTCTTAAATGAATCCTGCACAACAGCCAGGAGGCCTGATTAAAGCCTCCATCAAACTGAAGTTTCCGGCTTAATTTCCTGGCTTCCTCTGTGTAGTATAAAACACTGTCTATATTGCGCGCATTGTACCCATAAAAATCGCAGAGATCAAAGAGCAGCTGAACCTTATTTGTGTCTTCTTTGGCTGCAAGAAGCTTACCCGTTAATTCCGCCAGTTTTTTTTGAGCTTTCTGAACGTCCAGATTCGGATCTCCCAAATCCTGTGCACCAGCAGAAAAAAAACTAATCAGAAACGAAAACAAAATCATGCTTCTGCTCATGGCTTTGATTTATCATGTTAGAAAAATAAATTCAGGTAATGAGGGAATATTGCATCCCTTTCTTGTTCATTGTCTTAAAAAGTTTCATTTGTAGAGGTATTCATCAAACGTATTCTTCTTCTTCTAATACTATTGCTTTTAATGCATAGCTATTTCGGTCTAATGTATTCAGATGGAATACGACGCTGATACGGGTGCCACGGTTATTTTCAAATTTCAACCGGGCTTTTATGTCTTTACTTAGCCCTTTTATCAACTGCAGGCCCAAAGAGTCCGAACTGTTGTTGATTAAGGAGCTGTCAATCCCGATGCCATTATCCGCAATGATCAAAATGATCTGATCTCCATTCCTGTGAATTGAGATCTCAATAATTCCTTTCCCGTTTCCCGGAAAAGCATACTT
>JAATGW010000792.1 GCA_015654495.1 Chitinophagales bacterium | reverse complement strand
GAAAAACTGAATTCAATCTCCGCGTGGATCAACAGCTTTTTTATTCTTGGCGGAGCTGCAGGTGGATTTCTATGTGGAATTATCAGCGATCGGTTTGGCCGCAAAAAAGGCGTGATCATTTCGGTTGCCTTTCTCGGGATCTCTGCTGTTCTTACGGGTGTTATGCCCGACTGGAAAGGAGTTGTTGTATGCCGTTTCCTTAGCGGATTTGGTCTTGGTGGAATTCTGGTAACAACGGTTACTATTATGATGGAAGAATGGCCTGAAAAATCAAAAGCCATTTTCATAGGTATTCTTTCTATTTCAATTCCTGTTGGAATATTTTCTGCAGGGCTGATTGACTATTTTGTTACTTCCTGGCGCCAGGGTTTTAATGTTGGAATTGCGCCTTCCGGAATTGCACTCGTCAGTATCTGGCTTTTGAAGGAATCAAATCAATGGATACACAGAAAAAACGAAAGGGCAAAAATCAAAACAAGCAATAAGGGCATATTCAGCCCTGCTAACAGAAGCCAGCTAATATTCGGCTCGGTAATTTTCGGAACAATGCTGATAGGGTTATGGGCGATTTTTTCATGGCTGCCTACCTGGGTACAAAGCCTGATTACCACCGGCGATGCACAAAAAGAAAGAGGATTAAGTATGATGATCCTGGGAATGGGTGGATTGCTCGGCGGATTTATTTCAGGGTGGATGATAAATGCCATGGGTACACGAAAATCAATGTTATTGTCATTCGCTGTCTGTTCAGTGATTTCCTTTATCCTATTCAAAACAAACCAGCAATTTCATCCGGTAATCTATTTTGAAATTTTACTGCTCTCCCTGTTTTTCGGTATAAGTCAGGGTGTGCTTTCAGTATATATCCCTGCTCTTTTTCCTGTAGATGTGAGAGGAACCGCAACCGGATTCTGTTTTAATATAGGTCGGATACTTACTGCCGTAGCGGTATTATTTGTTGGTGTTCTTGTAACATCATTGGGTGGATATGGAAATGCACTCTTTATATTCTCTGCTGTTTTCTGGGTGGGTTTCGCAGTGATGTTTTTCAGTAAACAAAGTTCAGCAAATGAGGATAACGGAATTTATGTAGCACGTGCTACGGACAAGGCCGAGGTAATCCTGTAAAATAATCAAGTATAAAATGGCTCATATTAAAGTCGCAGATGGCATCCCGGGAATCAGAAGTCTGGCCTTATTCAGGCCGGAAACTGGTCAACCTCTTTATGCATTGGCAGAGGTTTTATTACGCGGTCCATCGCCATTAACAACAGCTGAACGCGAACTAATAGCTGCATTTGTTTCCTACCGGAACAACTGCATGTTTTGCTATCAGAGTCATGCTGCAGTTGCCCGACGATTGTACGGAGCGGCAGAATACCTTGTTTCAGAAGTAGTGAATGACCTCAGCAATGCGTCCATCAGTGATAAGTTCAAGTCACTGTTACGCATAGCCGGGAAAGTACAGATTTCAGGATCGGCAGTTTCTCCGGAAGATATTGCAGCAGCAAAACGTCTCGGCGCTGGTGACAGAGAAATTCATGACACAGTCCTGATAGCATCCGTTTTTTCTATGTTTAATCGCTATGTGGATGGATTGGCTTCATTTACTCCCACCGATAAGGCAGTATATGATGAAATGGGAAAAAAGATGGAGCGGGGTTATCTGCTGAGATCAGAATCTCCCGAACAAAAAAATTAATTATGAAAATAAGAACTGAACCAATAGGAAGCATTCCCCGCCCTGTCGAGCTTATTGCAGGAATTACAGCCCATGCAAAAAGTGAAATAGACAGCTCAGAACTCGACCGCCTGTTTGAATCAGCTTTAAAAGATACAATCCGTCGCTTTGCAGACACAGGTTCTCCGGTGATAACAGATGGCGAACAAACCAAGCCAAGTTTCGCAACCTACCCTGTTGCAGGAGCCACGAATCTTAACGGTGATGGTGTGGTTATTCCGTTTGCAGATGGCCATACAAGGCAGTTACCTGTGATTACTTCAGGACCTTTCCGTTATCAGCGATATGCTGATGCTTATGTGAACACGGCAAAGAAATTTACTACACTTCCTGTAAAAGAGGCAGTCATTTCTGCTTCTGCTCTCAGCCTTTTGTATCCTGCAGCAGGGATAGAGGGGTATAGCCGTGATGCTTTTATTGCTGATCTGATTAATGAAGCCGAAGCCGATATCCGCAGATGCCTGAACAGCGGCGCTTACAATGTACAGATTGATTTTACTGAGGCCAGGTTATCGCTTAAACTGGACCCTTCTGGAGGATTGTTGAAAGCATTTATTGACCTGAATAACCTTGTACTGGATCGTTTTTCTGAAAGCGAACAATTGCTGATTGGTGTGCATTCCTGCCCTGGTGGTGACCATGATTCAACACACAGCGCCGATATAGCTTATCAGGATCTGCTGCCTCTTCTGTTCAATCTGAAAGTTGGCAACTTTTATCTCGAATATGCCGGCGAAAAAGATAAGCAATCTGTATTGCAATCAATCAAAGAAAATATCAGGCCGCATCACACCATTTTTCTTGGTGTTACAAATGTGATTAATGCCCGGCAGGAATCACCGGAAGAAATCCACGATCTGATTCTCGAGGCTGCTGAAATAATTCCTTTAAATCAGCTGGGGACAACCGATGATTGTGGCTTTGCTCCTTTTGCTGACGATATTTCTACATCGCGTGATATCGCATTCGAAAAAATCAGGGCAAGAGTGGCAGGTACAAAGCTTGCCGAAGAATCACTTTCAAAAAAAATTATCGCTGTCGCTTAAAAATTATACTATGCCCCACATCGATTTTAAGAATGATTTTCCTGGTATACGAAGCGCGATGGCCTACCGTCCGGAAACTGCCGAACCTATGGGAGCGCTCGCCGAAATTTTGCTGCGTGATGATGAAGGACTATCGCGCGCAGACAGGGAATTGATCGGAACCTATGTATCTCACCTCAATGATTGTTTTTACTGTAACTATTCCCATGGTGCAATTGCCTGCATCTATCTCGGCGGTGACCAGGATCTTGTAGATCAGGTCAGAAATGATTATACCAAAGCGGCGATATCTGAAAAGTTGAAAGCTCTTCTTGCAATTGCAGGAAAAGTACAGCAATCCGGATCTGCAGTTACGAAAGATGACATTGATGCTGCCAGAGCAGCAGGAGCGACCGACCGCGATATCCATGATACAGTCTTGATAGCCGCCGCATTCTGCATGTTTAACAGATATGTTGATGGACTTGCGACTGTAACTCCTACCGATATGGAATCCTATCCGAAGAGAGCAATGCAGATAGTAGAGAAAGGATATGGGTCACATGTTTTTAAAAATAAGCAACCCGTGTAATCCTGTTTTAAGAATAGAACTGAAAGTTCCAGATAGACAAATAAAACCAACCAAAACCAACGACGACTGTTTTATGACCAGAAAAATCAAACAACTGCCTTTCAGAATTTTCACATTCTTAGCCTTCCTGGCCATCGGAATGCAGTTAATGCCGCTCGATGCCAGAGCTCAGGAGAAAATCATCACCGGAAGGGTTAACGACAAATTCGGCGCACCGGTGTCCGGTGCTTCAGTTACAGTGGTAAATACAAACCGTGGCACAACAACAGATGCTGCCGGCAGCTTTAGCATCTCGGTTCCACCCGGTGCTGTATTAACCATCAGTATCACCGGATACAGATCACAACAGATCACGCCCACACAGGACGTATTAGCAATTACCCTCGTTGAAGATGTTGCCAGGTTAGATGAAGTAATTGTAACCGGGCTAACGACTAATGTTAAGCGAAGTAATTTATCAAATGCGGTTGCAACCATTTCAAACAAACAGCTGGTTGGTATCGCCCCCGCCCAAACACTTGACGCGGCTCTGAATGGTAAAATTACAGGCGCTTATATCAATTCAAACAGCGGGTCTCCTGGTGGTGGGATATCAGTAAAATTACGCGGGGTAACATCCGTATACGGTAATACGCAACCGCTGTATGTGATCGACGGTGTTTTCATTGATAATTCTTCTGTTTCCGCAGGCATGAATGTGGTAACAAATGCGTCTCCTGGCGCTGGCAGCACAGCCAGCCAGGATAATGCTTCCAACAGAGTAGCTGATATCCGTGCGGAAGACATCGAAAATATTGAAATTCTCAAAGGCGCTTCCGCTGCAGCGATATATGGTTCTAAAGCAGCTGCAGGTGTTATCATCATTACAACCAAAAAAGGAAAGCAAGGTCGTACCCGCGTAAATTTTTCTCAGGATCTGGGATTTGTTACCGTAAGGCATCTCATGGGTACCCGTCCTTTGAATGAACAAAACGTTGGGATGATGGGTTGGGATGTGGCTGAATTCAAAGCCGCACAAGCTGCCGGAAAAATCTATGACTATGAAAAAGAATTGTATGGAGAAAAAGGGTTTATTAGCAACAGCCTGCTGAGTTTAACAGGCGGTAGTGAAAAAACTTCTTTTTATTTTTCCGCAGCGCTGAAAAACGAAGAAGGGATCGTTAAAAGAACGGGATATCAGAATGCGGGGTTCAGGTTAAATGTTGATCACAGAATAAGTGACGGCATCAAAATCGGCCTTACAACAAATTATATTCATTCTTCGGCAGACCGCGGTCTCCAGGGAAATGATAATACAGGTGTTACTCTTGGTATTGCATTGTCCTCCACTCCTGGTTTTACCGAATTGCATCCTGATGCAAATGGTGTTTATCCAAGAAACAAATATGCGGCATCAAACCCGATTGAAACAAGGGATAAAATGCGTAACAATGAAACCAACGATAGGTTTATCAGCGGTCTCACATTCGATGCCTCACTTCAGGCCTCTGCAAAATCAAACACAAGGTTTGTTGCACGAGGCGGTATAGATTTTTACAACCTTCAAACAGACCTGCAGTTTCCTTCTTCGCTGCAGTTTCAGGCAGTTAACCAGGGAACTTCTATTCAGGGCTTTTCAAAAAATCTAAATACCAATTTTATTGTATCGTTGGTCAATCAGTTCAAGCCTTCTGAAAAGCTTCTTTTTACAACTTCTCTTGGTACCACTCAGGAAACCAGGAATTTCAACAACCTGCTCAATGTGGCCACACAGGTGATTTTCGGTCAGTCAAATGTTAATCAGGCCGGAGCCCTTACTGCTACACAGTTCAGAACAAAAGTGCAGGATAATGGATTCTTTGTTCAGGAAGAGGCTTTAATACGCGACGCTATCAGCTTAACCGCAGGTATCCGTTTCGATCGATCCAGTAATAATGGTGATCCTGAAAAATTTTACGCCTATCCGAAGGCAGGTGCTTCGATTAACCTTACCCGTTTGGGACTATGGGAAGGTGGCTTATTTGATAATATTAAAATCAGAGCAGCTTACGGGCAGGCTGGCAATTCACCTGCCTATGGAAGTAAATTCACTACTATGGCCGTCTCCAATATCGGCGGACTTCCAGGCTCGGTAGTTAATGTTCAGAAGGGCGAACCTGGCATCGAACCGGAACGTCAGACGGAGTTTGAAACTGGTATCGACTTTAGCTTATTCAAGGGAAGACTTGGAATGGAAATCAGTTATTATAACAAGGTGATCTATGATTTTCTGTTACTGCGGACATTGCCGGCATCTTCGGGATTTACAACTCAATGGGTTAATGCAGGTGATCTGCGTAACCACGGTCTTGAAGTTGGCCTTTTTGCACAGCCTATAGCAGGCAAAAACTTCAAATGGAACACTTCAGTTAATTTCTGGTTTAACCGTTCAAAAGTTACCAGGTTAGATATTCCTCCGGTAGTACTCGGCTCCTTCAACGAAGTGCTCGGCATCTTCAGGATTGAAGAAGGGAAATCAGCTACACAAATTGTTGGGTTGACGGATGAGCCGGGATATATGCCTCCGGTTAAAGCCTGGGGTGACCAGGAACCAACCTTTCAGATGAATTCATTTAATGAGATTACATATAAGAAACTCAGCTTCCGCTTTCTGTTGCATTGGAAACAGGGTGGGGAGAATGTAAATCTTACCCGCATGCAAACTGTTTTTGGTGGAACCTGGAAAGACTGGGATAAAGATGATAACAAAAGTGGAGTGCCCGATGGTCTTGAAGCAATCATGACAGTGGGCTCAACTGCGAGGGAGTTTATTCAGAATTCAACTTATTTCCGCGTACGTGAAATGGGATTGTATTACTATTTCGACAAATTGCCTGTGAAGGTAATCAAGCGTTTTACCATTGGCGTTGCTCTGAATAATTTCATAACAATTACAAATTATGATGCATACGATCCGGAAGCATCCAACTTCGGAACAGGGTTCTCATCAGGAATTGATGTATTGCCTTATCCGGCTTCTAAACGTGCGACATTGCATTTATCATTTGATTTCTAAAAATGTTATCTCAATTGTATGAAGAATAATTTTTTCAAATACCTGCTTCTTGTTTCAACAATTATATCCGTTGTTTCCTGCTCTAAAGATTATGGAAACCTCAATGGACCTTCCGTTGAAGGCTACCTGAAAAATGCAACAAGGGACCAGCTGAATAATCTTGTTACCGGAACCGTATCAGCATTACGAAATAATTTAAGTCTGTACCTGGATGATGTGGGAGTTATTGGCCGCGAAGTCTACCGCATATCCGGTTCGGAACCAAGATTCGTTGCAGATTTGCTTGGTGGAGCCAGTGCAACACTGAACAACAATGCTTTTTACATTGCCAATACCTGGTCATCATCATACCGGGTTGTTAAAAACGCAAATATTCTTATAGAAGCTGCGATCAATTCAACTACAATCAGTGAACAGGAAAGAAAAGCATTTACCGGATTTGCAAAAACAATAAAAGCATATCAGTTACTGCTGATCTCGAATCTCACCTATACAAACGGCATCCGCGTAAATGTGGCCGATCCGGAAAATCTGGGGCCGATTGAAAATTATGAAACTGCTCTCAGCCAGATTGCAACCTTGCTGGATGAAGCAAAAACTGACCTTACCGGTAGCAGTGTAATATTTCCGCTCACGGCAGGCTTTGCAGCTTTTTCCGATGCAGCAGGTCTGATAAAATTCAATCGTGCGATTGCTGCAAGGGTAGCGGCATACAGAAAGCAATGGCCGCAGGTACTTACAGCACTTAATGAATCTTTTTTTAATCTCAATGGGCTCTTTAACACAGGTGTATACCATGTTTTCGGAACAGGTTCAGGTGATCAGCTGAATGCTTCCTTCATACCTCAGAATCAGGCCGGGGAAGTAAGGCTGGCGCAACCTTCCTATGCGACAGATATTACTGCTGGTGACGACAGAATCGAAAAAGCAAGTCTGCGTAATTCGCCCTTTTCAAACAGCGGCCTTACAAGCGACCGTGACGCCTGGGTATATACGAATTCAACCGATCCGGTGGCTATGATCCGTAATGAAGAATTGATCCTCTTGTATGCTGAAGCAAAAATTCAGACCAATGCTTTAACTGATGCAGTTACTGCCATTAACACAATACGCAACGAGCACAATGTTGGCGATTATGCAGGTGCGGTTACAGCAGCAGCGCTTACAACGGAAATGTTGTATCAGCGCAGGTATTCACTTTTTGCCGAAGGTCATCGCTGGATAGATGTCAGGAGGTATGATAGACTGAATACGCTTCCAATTGACAGGCCGGGAGATGATGTCTGGGGATTGTTTCCCTTGCCACTTACTGAACAATAGCAGAACGAAAATGCAGGTAAAACAAATGGCACATATAGAACTTAATAATGACTACCCCGGAATTCGCGGGTTGATGGCCTACAGGCCTGAAACTGCAAAGCCATTGAATGAGCTGGCAGAAATACTACTGCGGTCTGCAAATAGTTTAACCAGAGGAGAAAGGGAATTGATTGGTTCCTATGTGAGCTATCTGAATGATTGCAATTTCTGTCACAATGTGCATGGTGGCCTTGCACAGTACTATCTTAAATGTGATTCGGATTTTATTAACGCTGTTAAATCAGATTACCTGCAAACATCACTTTCTGAAAAGATGAAAAGTCTGCTCACAATTGCAGGCGCTGTTCAGAAGGGAGGAAAGTTTGTAAGGTCAGAATATATTGATGCAGCCCGGAACAATGGTGCCACGGACCTTGAAATCCATGACGCAGTCTTAATTGCAGCAGCTTTTAGTATGTTCAACAGGTATGTGGATGGGCTTGGTACAAGCCTGCCGGATGATCCGGCCTACTATACCGAAAGAGCAGAAATGAGAGCGGCACAGGGTTATGCAAACTATTTACCAAACGAATGATTTCTATCATTTGTGGTTTTGTTGTTGGTTAAGTTAGCAGGCAGAGTAGTTAACTGCCTGCAAGTTTTTGGGTTAAGATAGCAGGCCTGGGTATATCCCGGGCCTGTTTTTTTTCAACACCTCATTTTTGTTGATACAGGGTTTTTTTTAGGGCAATAAAGCTGAGTATGATTCCTGCTAACAGAATTAAACTGCGAAACCAGTTGGCTACGCTCCATTCTTTCAGGGTTGCTTTAATCCCTTCAACATCGGTTAGTGATGCTTTTTGAAAAAGAAATTCATTCCGGGGATAGAAATATGCAAATGTGAAAATATCGCTGGCGACATATAAAAGCAGGATCAATGCCGCAATTCCCCGGATCGATTTACCAGATTTCCATAAAAGAATCAATGCCAATAAAGCCAGCAATTGGTTTACCGGTGAGAATATGCGGAAAAAATCTCCCGGGTTTGTTGTTTTAAAATAGGATCGCGCTGTTTCAATTGATTCAGGAATATTGCTTCCCCAGGATTTCACATCAACAACAGATGTATAGATGTTTGTAAAGAGTAATCCGCTTGCAATAACTGCTGATGCGAAAAGAATAATCGGTTTCATTTCTTTTTTCTGTAAAATTCGAAGAATAGAACTACAGAAAATTGTACCTATCGGACATCCTGATAGATATGCCCTCGTACCCGGCTCATTCTGGTACGGTACTCACCAGGTGTAAATGACGTAAAGGATTTGAAGGTCCTGATATAATGCGACTGATCACTGAATCCGGACCTGTAAGCAATATCAGTAAGTGAGTATTCTTTACAGGAATGCATTAACTGAATTGAATGGAGATATCTTTTATATAGAAGAATATCTTCTGCATTCATTCCCGTCAGTTCCAGCATTTTTCTCGATAATTGCCGGGTGGAATAGCAGAGTTCCGCCGCGAGTTTTTTTACCGAGTAAAAACTTAAATTATCACTGAGGATAAAATTATTAATCATCTGATCGCGACTATCGATCTCATACCGGGTTTTCTTCAGCCAACTGTTTATATGCCCGAGTCTCTTATTAAAACTGGATTCGTTTTTCATTTTATACCACAGGGATAAGAGAGATGAATCCAGGTATTGAAGATCGGTCAGGGAGTTTGAAAAGATACCTGCCGGCGTATTGAGTTGTTTTTTTATCACGGAAGGATAAAGCTGAATTCCGAGAAAATGATGATTTTTCCTCGCGGGCATTTGGATATTTGAAGTATTGAAGCCATTGATAAAACATTTTTCGGTGAAATGTGTTTTATTATTGATACTGGTGCTGAACGGAGCTTCTTCACTCAAGTCAAAAATAATTTCAATCACACCCTTCGGGATAATTGTTTCTTTGATGAATGAATAATCACCTTTCGATTCCCAGATTGCTTTAACCCTGGTAAGCAGGAATCCGGATTCCGGTATATAATAGTGTGCCTCCAGCTGACTAAAATTAATAGTTTAAGCTTTCCGGTAAATCAGCTTAGAAATTCAATTCCACTGCCGGATCCCAGAATTTCTTTTCAAAATCAACAACCGTATCATTTTTTACTTCCACACCATCTTTTTTCAGGAGTTCCTCCATATGTGTTGGTGATCCAAAATGACTTTTTCCCGACAGCATTCCGTTACGGTTTACCACTCTTTGAGCAGGTATAGTTTTTTCTGAGCTGTGACTGGCATTCATTGCCCAGCCAACCATACGTGCTGAAAGTCCCGTACCCAGGTATTTCGCAATCGCTCCGTAACTCGTAACACGTCCGCGAGGAATTTGTGACACAACATCAAATACGTCTTCAAAAAAAGAATTCCCGCGTTTGGCGGCAATATCTGCGGGCTTCTTTTCTTTTTTCTTAGATGAGGAAGGTTTTCTGGTCATTGTCTGTATCCGGTTCTGTTGACGATCTCCGTTGATTAATAAGTTCTGTACGTGCCGGCTCGGGCACATTGATATAATTATACGGACAGTGCAGGCACCCGTTTCCACAACAACTACCCCGGTTCAGGTGAAATTTTTCAGTTAGAACGATATATCCGTTTTCATTATAATAATAGTCAATTCCTTCCACGAGTTCCGCCATAACTCAATTTTACTCATTTTCAGCATCTGCCTGTACAAGTCCGGGTTTCAGGTATTCAGCCAAAATTTTATCAAGTTCAGGATCGAGGCCTGCATTCAATCTGAAACTTAAATAGAAAATTTTATGACTTCCGGAAATATCGAGAGCCTCATAATGGGTTTGTATTTTCAATTCTTCTTTTAGATTGTTAAAAGATGCAAGATCAGAGAGATCCTCTACTGTCTCCAGCTTATTTATTTCAATAACTTTTTTTGTGAATTCGTACAGTACAGGCGAGTCCGTTTTCAGGTGAATCAATCCATCCTGAGCGAGAAACTGCTTATACAAACGCAGAAATTTCGGATGAGTAAGTCTTTTTTTTGCACGTGACATACGTAGTTGCGGATCCGGAAAGGTTATCCAGATTTCTGAAACCTCCCCCGGCCAAAAATAATCGGTGATTTTATCGATATGACTCCTGATAAAGGCAATATTTGTCATTGACTCCTGCAATGCCTTTTTGGCTCCAACCCATATCCGGTTTCCTTTCAGATCAATGCCAATATAATTTTTTTCCGGATGCATTTTTCCAAGGCCAAGCGCATATTCGCCCTTTCCGCAGGCAAGTTCGAGAACAAGGGGATGATCATTTTTGAAGAAATCCTTCCATTTGCCGGCCATACCAACCGGGTATTGTAAAACATTTGGAAATGTTGCAATCTCCGCAAAACGCAGCAGTTTTTTCTGACCCATGGCTGCAAAAATAATAAACGCTTTGGCTTGCCTGCAACGAATTTATATCAGGCTTTGGAGGGAGTTCTACTGTTATCTGAAAGTGTTTCAAGTAGATCAATAACTTTTTCAGGCAGGGCATTTTCATCAGGAGTTTACATTAACTCTGAACAGGTACCAGCCTCCAGAGCGAAATCATTTTTTGTCCTTTTGCTTTCCGATCATAACAAAATACTTTTCTTCATTCAATGATAAAAGCAGCAGCCAGGAATCTTTAACCCAGGCTCTGTAAACCACTGAACTTCCGGTGAAGATAGTAGCGTGCAGCAATTCATAATCTTTAGAGCCATTTACAAGAGAAGAAATCATTGATTTATCAACTTTGTACTTGTCGAAAATCAATCGGTTCCCTTTTAAAATTTCATTTACTAATTCCGTTGCCTGCTTTACACCTGCAGGGTTCTGTTTGAATTGCTGAACATATCCTCCATCCGCCATTTTAAGCCAGACATTTCGGAGGACCTCTCCTGTTTGAGGAAAGTCTATTGCGTTTTTATATTCCACATTAAATTGAGCGGAAACAGATAGCAGAAAGAAAACAAAGGCAAAGGACAATGCAAATTTCATTGACTTAGTGTTTAACTGAAAGGTGTACAAAAAGGCCCACATTCATCAGGGGGATCATTTTGGTAAAAGCTATAATTCAGCTGCTATAAATCGAACATCTGATTATCAAACAAAATCCTCAACAAATAGTTTAGTAAGGTTCTTATAATCCCTATAGAACAATCCTGCAACTACCATTCCTGCAGATGATTGAATTTTTCTAACTGAAAGTCTGATGAATTATGGAACAAAAACCAGGCAACGTTTTTTTCTCCTTCTAAAATGTTTTTTTCACTTGTTTTTGCCTCTTGTGTAGCGATATCTTCATACTCTAAGCAGATAAACTGCAGGAAGGCATAACATGTGAAGAGATTCTAAACAATTTTTAACCATTAAAATGTAGCGTATGAAAAAGTTGATGTTTGTTCTGGGATTAATGGGAATTGCATTTTTTACTAATGCGGCTGAAAGCAAAAATGGAAAGGATAAAACAATAAAAGCCGATACCGGGCAGGGGCTCATTCACAAGTCAGCAAAAGAAAATGATTTTAAAGTATGTACGGTAACACAAACTGCCAAAGTGAGCATATATGTAGTCGACTATTCTGTGGCATGCAGCGTAACTGCCGAGAGTTGCGATGCCGCTATCAGCGACGCAGTTAAGTGTGTTACAACAGCGGTAAATAAATTGAAAAACTTCATTTTACAGCAGTAAAGATCTTCAGGTGTTATGCCTTCTTCTTTTACAAATGCTTTGTGTCAATAATTATCTAAATCTAAATCTATAAAAAATGAAAAGAATATTGATGAGTTTGATTTTTATTTCTATATCAATTTTATCATTTGCAAATAGTCATAACAGGTCTGGTACCAAATTGAGATTGTACCCAACCGGAGTAGACTCTGCAAAAAAAGGGAATGAGAAGAGGGTTTGCGAAGCTTCGCAATCCGGCAGTATAGGAACCTACCTTACCAAAATAACCATCACCTGCACCAGCACTGCGCCAACATGCGAACAAGCTGAAAAATCGGCAAAAGATTGTGCTGAAAAATTGATTATGGATGCGTACACAAAAGTGAAAGTGGCTATGTCGTAAATATTATTTCCAATCTTATATTTTTCTAATGAAACGAATACATTGTTTTATTGCAGCTTTTTTGTTCTTAGCTTTTTCTCATGCTCAAAAAGCAGTTGTCAATTATGAGCTCGTCTTTAATAGAAGTTTTGAAAGGGGTAAAGATTTTGTCCATTTTGATTCTTATCTGAATATAAAGAATGGAGAATCCTGGTTTTATTCGGTTCCTGCAGGCTCCTTAACATCAAGCACTAATTCGTTTGATGTATATCCACCAATTGATTCCTTATTCAGCGTATATAAGAACCTGGAAAAACGGAAGTCAGTTTTTATGGAACCCGACTTCAGCGGGAGACAGAACTATTATAAGGATAGTCTGCATCCAATGATCTGGAATCTGATTGATGAAGTAAAAAAAATCGGTGATTTTGAATGCAATAAAGCAACTACAATATTCAGGGGAAGGAATTATACTGCATGGTACTATAAAGATATTCCTATTCCGAACGGGCCGTGGAAATTAGGTGGCTTACCGGGATTGATAATTGAAGTTACAGAAGAGAATAATGATATGCAGATTAGTCTGAGGTCCGTATCGTTTATAACTGAACCCAAAGCCATATTTGTTCCATCCGACGAAAGCAGAATTCCGGATTATGAAACATACAAATCACAATGGAAGGAGCTATTTAAAAGGATGGATGCAAATCTGATGGCCTCAACAGGGAAGGGGAATTGTGTCTCCTGTAAGGAACAATCAAAATCCACTGTTAATCTTTGGGAAAAATGGCCGGACTAGTGAAACTATTCACTGTAATGATGGTCTCTGCTTTTTTTTGTAAAGCATCATCTGGTCAGAAACATGTTGAGCTGAAAGGAAAGATAACAGATAGCGCTGGAAACCCATTGTCGGGTACCATTGTAACCGCAAAAAGGTCCACCCCTGTTAAAAATGAGTTTTTTGCATTTTCAAACAGCGATGGAATATTTTCTTTGAATTTACCTGTTGACAGCTCCTGTTCCTGGAGCATTAAAGTCAGCGCTATGGGGTTCAAAGCTGACTCCACAACAATTGAATTGCGTACAGGCCAGATACCACGTGAGCTTGGATTTGTTCTTTTGTCAAAACCACAAACACTTAAAGAAATAGTAATAAAAGCACAGTCCATTCCTTTTTCAATCAGAAATGATACCATTGAGTTTAATGCAAAGGCTTATAGAAATATGGAAACTAAAAAATTGCAGGACCTCCTCGCAAATATCCAGGGGTTTAAAGTAGATGCAGATGGGAAAATAACATTCAACGGAAAGGAAGTGGAGAAAATACTAGTTGAAGGAGAAGATATCTCTGAAAAAAATTATAAGCTGATTTCCAGAAATCTGAATGCATCCTTTATAAACAAGGTGCAGGTACTTAATAATTTTAATGATGACAGGTTGATGAAGCAGGTGGAGCACACTGATAATATCGGTATTAACCTGACTATTGATGAAAAGTTCAAAAACAAACTTTCCGGATCGCTTGAACTGGCGGCTGGTTCGGGTTCCGGAAAATCAATAGATAATAACCTCATTCTGATTAACAGGAAAGTCAAATTGCTCTCGTTTGCAGGATATAACAATGTGGGTGATCTTCCCAATGCTGATCTTAAATATTATTATAACAAGGACAATCCGGGAGGAGTGAGTAGCCTGGAAAGTTTTAATTCAGAAAACCTTATTAAAACCGGGCTTATTTTTCCTCCGGAACTGCCGTGGAAATATATCAGAAACAATAATGATCTTTCTGCTGCAATTATCTCTTCCTGGAAATTAGGTTCTGCAGCTAAAATGAGGATGGTAGCCGCTTACAATAAAAGCGAGTTGAAATACAGAAATGATATTTTTCAGATGTACAGGCTGCCTGATCTTGAACAGTGGCAGTTGTTCGAAAAACAAGCTTCCAGCACTGAACTGAATGAATTTATCTCAGCACTCGCCCTTAGTCACGACAAGGGAAAGAGAAATGCCGGGATGCTGACTTTTGAATTGTTACTACCCCGCAGTAATAATAATTATCAAAGTAAAATAAGCGGCGCTTTTTCTGATAGCCTTGTGGAGACATTGAATACGGACAAACAGATTTTCAGACTGGAAGGTTTTGAGTCATTTCAGGTTTCCTCGAAAAAGATATTAAAGATCCGCTATAAATTAAATAATGAAAATTCAGTTCAGGGGTTTGGATCCGCAACGACACGGTTTACCCGCTATTTTCTTACGGATAGTTTATATCAGGGTTTCAATGAAAGTCTGAAGAAAAAATTATTGAGTGCTGACGTTACAGCCGGCTTATTTGGCAAGCGAAGAAGAATGGAATTCAGCATTCAATCTAAAACCACATATCAGAGGATTGAATACATAGGAGATCTGTTTGCTGATACAACCCGAATCCGTAAGGAAAAAAAATTAGCTGATCTGCAATCGGGATTCAGTCTGATTGATCAATCATTGATTGCAACAGCGGCATACCATGCATCAAAAAAAATTTCATTTACTAATCAGTTCAGGGCAGGGTTACAGTACACGGAGGTTAATAAAAAAGGAATTCATTTAAATAGCGTGGATCCGGTTTTCCGAACTTTCAGCCGTTTTGTTTATCAGGTAAAACCGCTTGCGCAACTGAGTGCGGAATACCAGTTCAGTTACGGAAAATCGCCTGAAGCCTATTTCTATCCTGATTCGATAATAAGCGGAAATGTTACTGTACTTAACCCGGCGGTACTGATACAACAACCAGTTAAACACAACATTGGTCTGAAATATTTTTCCAATAATCTGAGGAAGTCAACCGAGTTATTTCTGCAGGCAACCATTTCTTTTTCGGCTAAGGACTTTGGTTTTGCACAAACCATTCAGCCGGAATACACAGTTTTAAAGTATCAAAGTTTTAATGGTAACCGTTTTGTTCATTTAATTGGAGGTTACGACAAATTATTTTATCCAATCAGGTTGAAGACAGGCCTGCAGGTTTCAACCATGTTTATGCGCACCAATCTTTTGGTAAATGAGATAAGATCAGTAAATCAGAACAACAATATTCGTTTTGAAGGAAGGCTAAGCAGTGCACTTAAAGGACCATTCAATATGGAACTCAAGCCGGTTGTTATTTATTCAAGAAACCGGACCCGGGAAATGGGTGGGAATTGGGCAACAATGCGTTTCTGGCAATTTCAGGGTTCCGGCAAAATGATGTTCAGGCCAAACGATCACTGGTATTTTGCCGCGGTATATCTCTGTTCAGTTTTTGCAAAAAGGTCTTTTTTTAATTCTGCTGATCTGTTCTCACAATTTGAATTAAATAATACCTGGAGTTTTTCTTTTACGCTTCATAACATATTCAATGCCGGTTCATTTGTGACGAGGGATTATTCACCAACTTCTTATGGAGATCAGAGATTCAGTCTGGAGGGAAGGTATTTTCTTTTAAAAGTGAACTGGAATTTTTGAAATATATGGGAGTACTCTCTTTCTTCAATTTCATTCTTTAAAATGCGAATGTCAACGGTTTTATTTAAGTCGATTTTTAGTTAAACATTTCATGCAATTATACTTAGGATGTTTTGTATTGTTAAATAAGGCTTGCTGATTAAGTCATATGAGCTAAGATTTTGTATTTTGATGAAAATCTTGTTCCTGTTTAATTTCGACAATGTCAT
>JAATGW010000580.1 GCA_015654495.1 Chitinophagales bacterium | reverse complement strand
CACTGCACACCTGCCGTATATCTGGGAACGAACAGATGAATGGTACAATTTCAGAAAAGCGCCTTCAGACAGCGATGTTACAGTGCTTGCTTCGATTGATGAAAAATCCTATCAGGGCGGAGAAAACAGCGATAACCATCCTATGGTCTGGTATCATGATTATGATGGGGGCCGTGCCTTCTATACAGAGTTCGGGCATACTGACGAGTCATATGCAGACGCGAATTATCTCAAACATATATTGGGCGGTGTTCAATATGCGATCGGTAAAAACAACGAGCCTGATTATTCTAAGGCCAGATCCCTTCGTGTTCCGGAAGAAGATCGCTTTAATAAAAACAATCTTGCCAGCGGATTTGATGAACCAACTGAGATGACCATTCTCCCTGACCTCAGTATAATTGTTGTTCAGAGAAAAGGAGAAATTCTGTTTTATGACAATAAAACTTCCAAATTAACTCCGGCAGGTAAACTGAATGTTTATTTTAAAACGACAGTGAAGGGCGTAAATGCAGAAGAAGGATTATTAGGTATCGCCGCTGATCCTGATTATAAAAACAATAATTATATCTATCTCTATTACTCTCCTGTTGATACTTCTGTAAACAGATTATCGCGCTTTGTTTTTAAAGACGGAAGGCTTGATTCATCTTCAGAGAAAATGATTCTTCAGTTGTATTCTCAACGCGATATCTGTTGCCATACAGGAGGATCTATTGCTTTTGGCCCTGACAGGTTGTTATACCTGTCAACAGGCGATAACTCAACTCCGTTTAACCAGGCGAATTCAAAATATGTAAACAGCGGATTCGGGCCGATGGACGAGCGCCCGGGTTTCGAACAGTATGATGCAAGAAGAAGTTCTGCAAATGCAAATGACCTGCGTGGAAAAATCCTGCGCATTAAACTGGGTACCGATGGTAACTATGCAATCCCTGCCGGAAATCTTTTCCCACAGGGAACAGCTGGCACAAAACCTGAGATATACGTAATGGGTACACGAAATCCGTACCGGATCTCAGTTGATCAGAAAACCGGATTTTTATATTGGGGTGAAGTTGGTCCGGATGCAAGAGAAGACAGCGCAGATACCCGCGGATCCCGTGGATATGACGAGCTCAACCAGGCAAGAAAAGCCGGTTTTTTCGGATGGCCTTTATTTGTAGGGAATAACTATCCTTACCGCCATTATGATTATACTACTGGCAAGAGCGGACCTTTATTTTATCCGCAACATCCCGTCAATGATTCAAGAAATAATACAGGCATAAAAGATCTTCCCGCCGTTAGCCCGGCTTTCATTTATTATCCATATGCTGTTTCTCCCGAGTTTCCTGAACTGGGATCAGGTGGTCGGAATGCAATGGCAGGTCCGGTTTATTACGCGGAAAATTATCCAAAGGAAACAAGGCTTCCTGAATATTATAATGGAAAACTCTTGTTTTATGAATGGATTCGCGGATGGATGAAATGGGTCACGATGGATGCGCAGGGAAATTTTGTGAAGACAGAACCTTTTATGGAGCATTCAAAAAATAGTGCGGCAATTGATATCGAAATGGGACCGGATGGAAGATTGTATGTACTGGAATATGGAAGCGGCTGGTTTACAAAAAATGCGGATGCGGCTCTTTCGCGGATAGATTTTAATCCCGGGAACAGAGCACCGAAGGTAAAAGTTGCTGTTGATAAAACAACAGGAGCAATTCCGTTCACAATTAAAGCAAGCGCTGAGGGTACTGTTGATCCGGATAGAGATAAGCTCACTTATATCTGGCATTTTGGAAAAGAAACAAAAGAAACAACTGAGCCTGAGGCAGATCATACATTTACAACCGCGGGAAACAATGATATTTATGTTGAGGTGAAAGATGATAAAGGCGCATCAACCAAAAGTGAAGTGAAGCCGGTATATGCAGGAAATGAAACCCCTGAGGTGACAATTACACTTGATGGGCCTCATGAATATTATCTTCCGGGGGTACCTGTTAAATATCGTGTATCCGTTACCGATAAGGAAGATGGAGGTTCCGCGTCCGGTGGTATTGATCCGGCCGGCATTTTTGTGAAAGTGGATTATGTAAGCGGAACCGATAAGGCACAAACGGTTGGGCACCAGGTTGTGACCCTGCCTCTCGAAGGAAAGAATATCGCGATGTCGCTGGATTGCAAAACATGCCATAAAGAAGCGGAAAAATCCATAGGTCCCTCCTTTCAACAGGTAGCTGCGAAATATGTTAAACAGTCTGATGCCAGATCTTATCTCATAAAGAAAATTATATCCGGAGGTGGTGGTGTGTGGGGAGAAACTGCGATGGCAGCACATCCGGACCTGAAAGAAGCGGATGCAGGTAAGATAGTCGACTGGATATTATCAATGTCTGCCACCGGCGCGGTTAAATCATTGCCCGCCGAAGGATCAATTGTAGCCGAAGCGAAAGAAGCTGAACAGAATAAATTTATGCAGATTACTGCAAGCTATACCGATAAGGGTGGAGCCGGCATTAATCCTCTGACTGGCGCTTCGGCTGTCTTGATCAAAAGCCCGGTACTGAGCATGGGCGATAATAAGGGACTGGATAAAATCACGCTTGTTGATTATGGCGGCAGGAAACTGGCAATGGTAAATGGCGAAAGCGGCTGGGTGATGTTTGATAGCGTAAACCTGAAACCGGTAAAACAGATTGAACTGGGATACGGTATGCAGGCGCCACCGGTAAAAGGATATTTTGTTGAATTGATTGGAGATAGTCCATCAGGCCCGGTTCTTGGATCAGCCAAAATAGGTGCAGGTGGTAAAGCAGGATTTAATAAAATAATCATTCCTGTGAGTAATACAGGTGAGCTTCCCCGTAAGCTATACCTGAAGATCAGGAAAGCCGATGCGTCAGAAACAGGCGTGCTCGCCTTCTCAACGTTGAGACTAATCGCAGGGAAATAAGAAGCAGAGTACTATTAAAAGAGGCGGTGAATATTATTTTCTTAGAAATAATATTCGCCGCTTTTTTCATTTTGATTGAAATAATAATTCGTTCAACTGGAACTGCCTTTCATTGCTCAGGCAGGAGTCAGCTTTACCAGCCAGCCGATTTTATAATTTCTCCTTTATACACAAATCGAATGGCACCTGTTTTTCTTTCTTAAATTCTTCTATGCTCCAGCTATGCTGAGGGTTATAGCTTTCCTGGTATTTAAAATCCTTCACCTTAATTTCTATCCACAGATCTTGTGAATAAACGAAATAGATAAACCGCAGATATGTGCTTCTTACGGTACCCCAGGTATAACTGATGTAGTTAGCTCCTATATCAGATAAAATATTACCGACTGGTTGGCGGTCGATGTATTTTGAAAAACGAAGTGCATTTATCCTGGTAAATACAGAACTGTCTTTTGCACAAACCTGCACAGGTGTGGTGTTCCTGTGAGCCCTGCAACACCAGAGATAAGGAAAAGCACAGGTACAAAAAAATAGAGGTATTTCAATAGCAATTGTTTTTGATTACTATGTACCCACAATTAGTCAGTTTATTTTTTCCTCCTGGAATAAAAATAATTAATCAACAATCCGGCACTGGCAATCAGCAAACCCCCGAATTCCCTTGTTTCTTCGATCCATGGTTTTGTAGCTTTCATTGTGGTAACGAGGCTCTCTGCATTATGTTCTTCTGCCCAGGAGATGACGCCATTCTTATCAAAAAAAAGATAAGCTGCATATATGAGATACACTGCGGTTCCGATAAGATAGGCCTTGGGATAAAACCTGCCGCGAAATGCAAGCCAGCAACAAACAGTTGCATATAAATAAATCGGAATCCAGATATAAGGATCCGGATCGTTGTACTGAAGGGCTGCGCAGATCAGGAAGATTACGGTCAGGAAAATATTCAGAACTTTCATCAGATAAAGTTTAACGTTCAACGTTCAACATTGAACGTTAAACCTTTCGTATTTGTCAGGATAATATCGGAACCAGGTTACCTTTTATATATGCAATGCTCTTGGTAATACTATCAATTGGAGGGCCGGGGCATTGATCCTGTTCAACAAAGAAATGTTCCATACCGGATTTCTTTGCGGTTTTAAAAATGGATTTGAAATCAATAACACCGCTGCCTACTTCAGTAAAGAATTTCTTTTCTGTATTATCCATATCCTTTACATGCCATAGTACTACACGACCGGGATATTTGTTGAACAGATCCAGAGGCATTTGTCCCGCTTTCACCGCCCAGTAAAGATCCAGCTCGGCTTTCACAAGATCTTTATCCGTTTGCATCAGCAGATCAAAAGGAAGCTGGCCGTCTATCGGCTGAAACTCAAAATCATGATTATGGTAACAAAGCTGAATACCCGCTTTTTTACACAGCTCTCCCGCTTTATTCAGCTCGGCTGCAATCTTTTTGTAGGAGTCGAGGTCTTTTCTTTCATTGGGCAACAGAAATGCAATCACCATATATTTCTGACCAATTGCTGCTGCATCATCTACAGCCTGCTGCCATCCCGGAATGGCGCCCATCATATAGTGGCCGCTGACAGCTTTGAGACCCATATGGTCAAGATGACCTTTATAGGTTTTGGGATCCATTCCAAAGAACTTTCCATTTCCGTATCCGAAATTTTCCACTTCACCATAGCCAAGATCCGCTACTTTCTGTAAAGTTTCGATCGGCGTTTTTCCCATATCGCCTCTTAATGTATAAAGCTGAAGTCCTACCTGTTTGGAGGGTTTAAAAACCGAGGAGAATGAATCTTTCATTAACACAGTACCAGCAGAAAAGAAAGCCAGTTGTTTTAAAAGCTCGCGTCTCGTTGTCATAGTTATTTTTTTTATATGGAATACTCAATCGTAATACCTGCTGAAATTAAAACTATGTTTTGAATAGTGAAACTGAATTAAAAGTGACCTGTTCACCCAACACCATAAAATATCATTTCATTTTCATCCAGGTTGAATATGTTTGATGACAAATCAAATAATTGATTGCATTTCAAAATCAGTATTCTAAAAAAATTGTCAATGATTTTTCGCACAATCCTGCTGTCAGCCATAGTTATGTTGTTTGCCGGCACCACATCCGCACAATCTGCACCTTACCAGGTTTTGCCTGTACGGGGCTTTTGTATTGCAGCTCCCAGACCTCCACAGGTGGAACGGTTTACAAAGTTCATACATGAAGAGCTCGCGCCCAGGCAGGTAAATACGCTTATATTAAGAGTGGACTGGAATTATCAGTACGAAAGCCATCCTGAATTACGTGATTCGGGTTCATTATCCAAACAGGATATTGGCAAAATTGTTTCAGCAGCCAGAGAACACGGCATCCGGATCATACCACAGGTCAACCTTCTGGGCCACCAATCCTGGGCTGGAAGAGTTGAAAATCTTTTGAAGGTCTACCCGCAGTTTGATGAAACGCCGCATGTGAAAATGCCTTCAAAATACCAGTGGCCGAATGCAGATAGTCTCTATTGCAAAAGTTATTGTCCCTTACATCCGGATCTGCACAGGATCGTTTTTGAAATTGTAGATGAAATCTGTGATGTATTTGAAACCGATGCTTTTCATGCGGGTATGGACGAAGTATTTTATCTGGGCGACAACCGGTGTCCGCGATGCGGAGGAAAAGATAAGGCGGGTCTTTTTGCAGGAGAAGTAAATAAAATTCAGCTACACCTGGCCGGGAAAAAAAGGAGACTCTGGATCTGGGGCGACAGGCTAATTGACGGTAAAACAACCGGTATAGGTATGTGGGAAGCCAGCTTCAACAATACTTTTCCTGCCATAGATCTGATTTCAAAAGACGTTGTTATCTGCGACTGGCATTATGAAAGACCGGATCCTACAGCAGTGTATTTTGCAATGAAAGGTTTCCAGGTGGTCACCTGTCCATGGCGTAAACCTGAAATCGCTGTT